>CAZIIE010000172.1:0-3724 GCA_964539375.1 uncultured Nitrospirota bacterium
TCAGTGGCCTTTTCCCATCGTAGAAAATCTCAGTGTAGGCGGCATCGTGGCAGATGATAATGTTGTATTTTTGTGCAACTTCTATTGCCTCACGGAAGAAGGCCTCGGTGGCAGTGGCAGAGGTCGGATTGTTTGGATAATTGAGAAACATCATCTTTGCCCTGTTAAGGACATCCTCGGGAATTGAAGAAAAGTCAGGAAAGAAGCCGTTTTCTTCCTTCAAGGGCATAAAGTAGGGTGTGCCTCCGGCAAAAATCGTTCCTATAGAATAAACAGGATAGGCAGGGGTTGGACAGAGCACCACATCGCCGCTGTCAACAAAGGCAAGAGGGATATGGGCTATTCCCTCTTTGGAGCCAATCAGGGAAAGCACCTCTGTGGCAGGGTCAAGCTCAACATTGTAGAGTCTTTTGTACCAGTTTGAAACAGCCTCTCTGTAAGAAAGCATACCCACATAGGAGGGGTAGCGGTGGTTTTCAGGCTTTTCCACAGCCCTCTTCATTGCCTCAATTATATGCCCTGGGGTGGGCATGTCAGGGTCACCAATGCTAATGTCAATAACATCTACTCCCTTTTTAACAGCCTCTTCCTTCATTCTGTCAATCCTTGCAAAAAGATAGGGCGGAAGAGTTTTTACCCTTTTAGCAAGCTCAACCTTGATAGCCATTAGACCTCCTTTTATTGCACAGAATCACCGCCTAAGTAGCGGAAAAATATCAGATATTATAACAAACCAGGAAATCTTATTTTAACAAACAAAAAATTTTTCAGCTTTTTTTGACAAAAGAAACTCCGTTATGCTAAATTCTTATACTTTTAAACTTTTCAACTCCGGAAAGATGAGAGAAATCAGAAAATCAAAAAGGCTTTTTAAGAAGGCTCAGGCTATTATCCCTGGTGGCGTGAACAGCCCTGTAAGGGCCTTCAAGGCTGTTGGTGGCCAGCCTCTGTTTATTTCCCATGCTAAGGGCTCAAAGATATACGATGTAGATGGCAATGCCTACATTGATTATGTGCTTTCCTGGGGACCTCTTATCCTCGGCCATGCCCATCCTGCTGTTGTGAAAGCCCTTAAGAAGGCTATAGAGAAGGGAACAAGCTACGGAGCTCCTACAGAGCTTGAGATAAAACTTGCCGAGATGGTGCTTAAGGCTTATCCTTCAATGGATAAAGTAAGGATGGTTAATTCTGGCACCGAGGCAACCATGAGCGCCATCAGAGTTGCCCGTGGCTTTACAGGAAGGGACAGGATTATCAAGTTTGAGGGTTGTTATCACGGTCATGCCGATGGGCTACTGGTGAAGGCAGGCTCTGGTGCTACAACCTTTGGCGTGCCTGACTCACCAGGCGTTCCCCGTTCCTACGCACGTAACACCATCACCCTTCCCTTCAATGACCTTAAGGCTGTAAAGGCAGTGGTTGAAAAGGAATGGAAGAATATTGCCTGTATAATCCTTGAGCCTGTTGTTGGCAACATTGGCTGTGTGCTTCCAAAGAAGGGATTTCTTGAGGGTCTGAGAAAGATCACAAAAAAATACGGAATAGTGCTTATCTTTGACGAGGTTATGACAGGCTTCAGGGTCTCCTTCGGTGGAGCCCAGGCCTACTACGGGATAGAGCCTGATATGACCTGCCTTGGTAAGGTAATCGGTGGTGGATTGCCGGTTGGTGCCTATGGTGGAAAGGAAGAGATTATGTCAATGGTCTCGCCTGAAGGGCCTGTTTATCAGGCAGGCACCCTTTCAGGAAATCCCCTTGCCATGACCGCAGGTATTGCAACTTTAAAGGTTCTTTCAAGAAAGGGCACCTATGAAAGGCTTCAGAAGAAGGCAGCTGCCCTTGAGGAGGGGCTCAGGGATGCGGCAAAGCGGGCAGGGGTCAAAACAAGATTTTACAGGGCAGGCACAATGTTCTGCACCTATTTCACAGACAGAGAGGTCTATGATTACCAGACTGCAAAACAGGCAGACACCGGGGCCTTTGCAAGGTTCTTTTCCGAGATGCTTAAAAGGGGTGTGAACATCGCACCAAGCCAGTTTGAGGCTGGTTTTATCAGCCTTGCACATACAGACAGAGATATAGAAAAGACCGTTGGGGCGGCTTACGAGGCGATGAAAAGCCTATAGAAACCGAGGAGGTTGGAATGAAGGGGTTTGGTTGGACACATGAGAAGTTAACACTGAAGGGCAAGATAATCATCGCCGTACTATTACTGGTAATCGCCATCGGTGGCGGATTAGTCGCCTTCAAGTTTTATGACTTTACCCAGAACAATCCAAAGTTCTGCGTTTCCTGTCACCTTATGAAACCTGCCTATGATGCCTGGGCACGGAGTGAGCACAAGGGAATCAACTGTCATGAGTGTCATCACCTGAGCATTCCCGAGCAGAACCGTTTGCTTGTAAACTTTATTCTTCACAGACCAAAGACAGTCCCTCCCCGTCATGGAAAGATAATTGTGCCCTGGAAGTACTGTGTGAAGTGCCACTGGGAAACCGATGAGAAATATCCCAAGGCCAAAAAGATAAATAACTCAATCATGCATGCAAAACACTACTTTATGGAAAAGATAGAGTGCTCCAAGTGTCACGGCTTTATTGAAGGTGGTCAGGTTCATAAGTTCACCCCTGACGAGAGGTTCTGTGTGAGATGTCATAAAGACAGAGAGGTCCATGGTGAGGGGATGCAGTCCCTTGCATGCCTTAACTGCCATACCGACAGAACCGTTGACCTGAAACCTGGAAGAAAGAAATGCCTTTTCTGTCATGGTAGCTCTGATATAAGGCTTGAACTACTTGCTGATGAGACCCTTGATGTCACCCATTATCAGCCTCCAGAAGAGGTGATTAAAAAAGCAAAGAAGATAGAGGTCTCTAAGGATGCTCCAATGCAGTTTTACTGCTACGAGTGTCACAAGCCTCATACAAAGGTAAGGCCAGATTATGGAACCTGCCTTAGCTGTCACGGTCAGGTAATTAATGTGGGTAAACACAAGCTGCATGTTCAGAGCATGGGTCTTCAGTGCACCGACTGCCACAAACCCCATAACTGGCGTGTAACAAGGACTCAGGCCAAGACCACCTGCACCCAGTGCCATGAATACAGGGATCCGCTGAAGTTCATAAAAGGCTGATTTGCAATTTACAGGTATAAATAGTTTATAATCATTAAAGAATGCTTTGAAACAACGGGGAGGCAAAGGATAAGCAGGGGGACAGCCCCTGCTTATCTTTAAAAAGATATATAAAACATTGGGAGGCGCTGATGACAAATCATGTGTACCGTCCTTTGTATTTAATCATCGCTGTTATTGCAATTATCCTTCTTGCCCGCTTTGCTATTGTCCCCAAGGATTTTGGTATTTATGAACGTGGCTTTATGTATGGCTTTCATCGAAAAAGCAACGAGAAGGAATGGGAGGCCTTTAAGGTTAAGTTCCGCACAAGGAAGTATTGCAAGGACTGTCACCCTGACAAGTATGAAAGCATTATGAAGTCAAAGCACCATATTATCCAGTGTGAAAACTGTCATGGTCCTGCCTTTGATCATCCAGAAAATCCACCGAAACTTGAAATCAACAGAGAGCGGAAGCTCTGTTTAAGGTGCCATACAAAGCTTCCCTATCCGACCAGTCAGAGAGGAAAGCTCAAGGGAATAAATCCTGAGGCACATAATCCTGAGATGGAGTGTGTGATGTGTCATAATCCACATAAACCAGATATGG
>CAZIIE010000173.1:0-3702 GCA_964539375.1 uncultured Nitrospirota bacterium
GAGTTTCCAGCACCTGACTTTACACTGAAGAGCCCTGTCACCAAGAAAAAGGTTCGCCTGTCCGATTACAGGGGAAGACCTGTGATAATGTACTGGTTTACCAGCTGGTGAGTGAGGTGTACTGAGGAAATCCCCCTCGTGAAGCGGGCAGAGGCGAAATACAAAGACCAGGGCCTGGTGGTTATATGGATTTCCCATCAGGACAAGATAAGAAAACTGAACAGGTATATCAAGAAAAACGGTATCCCCGATTATATCTTTGACCGTGATGACAGTGTGTCAAGAAAGTTCGGTATGACCTACGGTGGAGGTATTGTGTTCATTAACCGTGAAGGTATTGTAAAGGGCAGGATTCCAAAGGGGTTTTCCCCTTCAAGACTTGAAGAGGAGATAAAAAAGATACTTTAAGATGATAGATGCCCTGCTTGTATCTTTAAGAGAGGCACTTCAGTGCCTTTTTTTGTGTTATCTGCTTTTAAGCCACAGCGAATTAATTGAAAAAAGGGCCCTGAGGAGCCTTCTTCTTCTTGGACTGTTTACAGCTCTTGTAACTGGTTATTCTATAAACTATATTCCTTCCCTTAAGGACCTTATAGCTGATTCTAAGCTCTGGGATTTCTGGAGGTTTGTTACTGAGCTTACCCTTTACTACTCTGCAGTGGTATTTATGATTATCTCTCCAGGTGCCTCAACAGCTGTCAAGGCTGCGGGGTGTTTTTTCCTTGGTTTCGGGCTTTTCTTTTTTGAGGCTAAGGGGCTTGGTTTTTACATCCGTGACCTCGGGCTTATGAAGGATGCCTCTTCAGAGGCTATTGCACTTTCAATGGCAGGGCTTGCTTTGGGTTTTTCACCCCTTTTGCTTTACAGACTTTACTTAAAAAGGCTTTCCTTTCTTTCAAAGGGGGTCACCCTTTCTGTTGCCCTTTCCTTTTCAGGAGCCTTTAAGATAGCCACCGGTGGCCTTGGAGAGCTTACAAGGGATGATATCATTGTTACCCTGAACAGGGGATTCAGCAGATTTGTAGAGGGCACGGTGGAACTGATTCAGAAGCAGTTGCTCCTTGAGCAACATCCCTTTATCAGCACGCCCTTAGGTGGGCTTTTTGATTTCCTTTCCTCAGAACGTATCTCAATGACCCTGACCGTGGTGGTGCTTGTAACTCCTGTGGTCTTTGTCCTGATAAGGCTATTTTCCACACCCGACCCGATGGTTCACAGCCTCAAAAGCAGGGCTCAGAAAAGGCTTCGTATAGCCCAGTACAGAAGACTTTCTGCCTACAGGGCTGTGATGCCCTTTCTGGGATTTTTTTTCGTTATCCTGGTGCTTCATACATCAAGCATGGCTGTTAATCCCCTCTACGACCCCACTCCTCTTCCAGTGAGGGCAGAGGATGAAAAACACATACTGATACCCTTCAGTGGAAAGCTTGGTGAGCTGACCGATGGTAAGCTTCATAAGTATGTTTACTTCTGGGGTAACAGGGAGATAGTCTTTCTTGCAATAGTAAAATCCGATGGCTCAGTGGGGGTTGCCCTTGACCAGTGTGAGATATGCAGACCTGCTGACTGGAACAAAAAGGCTCAGGGCTATGCCCAGAAGGGAAAACATCTTGTCTGTAAGTACTGTATGACCCCAATTGCCCCTGATACGGTGAACAAGCCAGGGGGATGTAATCCAATACCCGTGCCCTTCAGTATGGCTGATGAGGGTGTGGTAATCAATGTGGATGACCTTGTGAGAGTTTACAGTGCTGCTGAAAAGCTTGAAAAGAAAGGAACCCATCTATGATAAAAGCTATCTTTAAAGTGCTTTCTTCCTGGTGGACTGCCACAGTCTGGCTGATTGTAATGGTTGTCCTTTTCATGGTAACGGCTGTGCAGGCAGGCGAGACAGAGGCCTTCTTCAGAACCCTCTTTTTAAGCACACCAGGGCGTATAGCTTATGCTACAGGTGTTTTGAATATGTTTTTTATTTCATTGAGGGTGCTTACAGAGGCTTTCTCTTCCAGGGTGCCATCAATTCAGGAAATGGATACCTGGATAGAGTTTCAAAGGGAGGGCTGGCAACGGTTCAGAGAGGGCTTTAAGGAGTTCAACCTACCTGCTGAAGTGCCGGAAAAAAGTGCATACATTAAATTGAGAAGGTGGTCGGTAATTCCAGGCACGCTTCTTAGGGCTGGGTTTGTTGTGCTGCTACTTGCTTTGATGCTGAGTTATAACCTGCGGGTATCTGAAAAGGTGGTGCTTCACAAAGGGGCTCTGCTTGAGCTTGGTAATAGGCCTGTCAGGGTTAAGGCCATTGAGCCTGATATGCCAGAGGAGTTTTTGCAGGTTGGTGAAAAGAGCACCTTTAAGGTCAGCGAGGTCAGTCTTTTATTAGATGATGGTGATAAAATTCACAGGGTTGGTTCAGGCTTTCCCTCCTTCTTAGAGGGACACTACCTCAGGGTTATCCATCTGGGCCTCTATCAGGAGCTCAAGGTAAAGGATGGTCGTGGGGAGTTCAGCTCAGGATATGCCCTTGATGTGTTTCCACCTGGGAAAACCGCAGTGGTTACCCTGCCTGAAAGGGACTACTTTCTAACCCTTACACTTTATCCAGAAAGGACCATAAAAAAGGGAATTCTTACAGGCAGACAGTATAACCTGAAGGAGCTGACCTTCAAGGTGCTGGTTCAGAAAAATAAGAAGATACTGGCTGAGGGACTTATCAAAGAGGGACACACTGGGAGGTTGGCAGGCTGGGAGATAGGGATTCCAAAGGGAGGCTATTATGCAGAGCTTTTAATAGTAAAAGACCCTGTTTATCCTCTGCTTTTAGCTGGATTGGGGCTTCTCCTTTCAGGTCTTTTTCTGATGCCTGTTAGGTTTTTCTGGTTTAAAAAGGAGCTCCTTTTTGAACCAGCCGGGGAGCTAATCAGAGTGGGCTACAGCGAGGAGTTTTACAAAAGATGGGCTGTAAACCGTTTCCACAGGCTCTTTGATGACCTCTCTATTGTTTAATCCTTGCAATGAGAAACATCACCCCACTGATGACCACCAAGCCACCACCAAGCATAGCCCAGAGTGCACCAGGGTCATCTATCACCCTTATTAATGAACTTATCTCTTCCTCATCCCTTGTTGCAGCCTGAACAAAAAATCCAAAACCAGCCCTGTAAACTGGTCTTGAAGGTTTAAGGGCGATCTCGTCAGTAATTGAACCAGAGACCACCTTTACACGGGATGTCCAGTCTATGTCATAGCCCTCCTCATCGGTAACCACACTGACATCCTGAAGGACTATTCGCACACCTCTTCCAATAGAGGCTTCCTCACCCTTTTTAAGAAAGACATCCTCCTTTATCCCAATGGAAGCTGTAAGAAGATGGCCAAGCATGATAAGCAAAACACCAATATGGATTATCTGGGGAGAGAGTTTCAGGAGAAGATTTTTCATGCTCAACCTCTTTAAAAGCCCCTCTACTGTGCAGAATATGGTGTTAATAGCAAGGAGCCCTATCAGCACTATCATCCCGTAAATCCACCAGGTAAGTTTGAGGTTGTCAGCCTCTTTTAGCCATCTGAAAAGGGGTGTTTCATCAATGCCTGAGAAAAAGGACAGGTTCAGAGGATGAATGACCGAGCCAATAAGTGCAACAAGGGAAAAGGCCACCATCAGATAGAAGGCGGTCTTTACAGAAAGCATTATGTCGTACAGTC
>CAZIIE010000174.1:0-3496 GCA_964539375.1 uncultured Nitrospirota bacterium
CAGATAAATTTTCTCCAACTGATACACTTTATATCCCACATAGTTCAAATAAAACCCAATAATAAAAATATTATATCAAAAACAAAACTCCTTTGAAATAAATGGATTTTTTTGATAGTAGTTTAGTCGCAGGCGGATGAAAAAGCAAGTTTTTTGCAGTGAACCTCTGGTTGTGTTTTCGTGATTTATAAGAAACCATTAAATTACATAATTATTTCAGGTAGTTAGCAGATATGAGCACAGAAAGAGGTTTACTGCAATTTGATTTTACACCCAGTCTCCTATCGCCTCTTTCCTGTAACCTATCGCCTATAAAAAATTATCGGTCATCTCCTTTTCTACACCAAGCACCACTTTGGAGCAGTTTTTACTGCTTTGTATTTCATAAAAATACACCGAATCTTCGTCCTGATTGATAATCTCAAGAAGTTCCCTCTGGCACTGGTTGAGTTTTCCTATTCCAATTTCTCCTTCAAACACTGAATTCTGCACCCACATAAAATACTTCTTCAGGGTCTTTCTAACCTTGTTAACCCTTTCCTCTGCAATATCATATGTAACAATGAAATAAGGCACTTACCACCACGCCTTAAAGGGCTTATAAACTTCATCCTTTATTAAATGCTTTATCAACTTATAGCACTCAAGCCTGATGAGGTATTTATATGATACCTTTCGTCTCAGTTTTCTGTGCTTGATGGTGGTGTTAAGTTTGGCGTCAAGTTCTTTTAAAAACTTTTTTCTTCCTGATTCTGAGAGATAACAAAAGTTGACTGCCTCGTCAAAATCATCTTCTTTAAGCATCCTGTTATTTATTAACCTGAATATCACAGGGTCAACTATTAAAGGTTTGAATATCTCGGAAATGTCCAGGCTAAGGGAATATCTCCTTTCTCTGGGCTCATGTAGATAACTTATTGTGGGGTTAAGTTGGGTATGATAAATTTCAGTAAGCACGATTGAATATATCATTGAATTACCAAAGGATATCAGGGCATTCACGGGATTTGTAGGGGGCCTTTTCTCTCTTCTTGTCATTTCAAACTTTCCATCCAGAATCACACTGAAAGCCTGATAATATGCATCCCTTGCCCTTCCCTCACATCCCATCAGTTCGCTTATGTTTTTTGCCTCAAATGCCCTTTGTAGTTCATTGCTTATGGTAGTCTGATACTCATCTGTCCCATCATAACTTCTCAGGTTTCTGAGCATATGAAAGATTGCCCCTTCCACAAAACACAATGCAAGGTAAAACCGTTTTTCTTCGTCAAGGTAATGCTCAACCTGACGCACAGTAAGTTCGCCCGAAACATTTCTTTCCCGTGGGATAAAACTTCCTGCATAAAAGCCATAGTAGTTATAAACATGAACGGTCTTGTTCTGCTGTGAAAGAAAGTTCAGAAGTTTTGTGTTCAGGTCCAGTTCTCCAAATAAATGAATGGTTTCCACATCCTCAATAGGGATTGCCTTTCGCTGTCCCTTTTCGTTTTCAACATATACGGTGTTTTCCTTCCTTTTAATCCTTCCGTTTGAGAATATGTAATAGGCCCTCGGCATAATCAAACTCACTCAATAGGCTAAAGGCCAAAGGCTGCAGGCAAAAGGTGGAGAATGCTTTTTAATTATCACTCTTGCCTATCGCCTATCGCCTATTGCCTTTTATACATAACAAAACTCATAATAGGCACATTTTGTGCAGTAGGGCTTTCTCTTTGCCTCTGGTGGATTTTTCAAAGAAAGCACCTCATGAACCCTCCTGAGGTCTGACTCAACTGCCTTTTCTGCCTCTTCAGTAAGCACAACCTCCTCCCTCCTTCGCATCTTTGGATAGTTTATAACACCTCTTTTTTCAATGCCAAGTCTTTTGAGATAGTAAAGATAATAGAGTATCTGGGCCCTGTCTGCCTCCTTAAGTCTGTTTGAATACTTAATTTCCCGTATTGTTTCACTGTCAAGGATATCAATGCGAATGAGATTGTCAATCAGTACATCACGTGTTTGTTCACGAGGATAGGCATACTCACCAAGCAGTTTTCCAAGAAGCACTTTGTCTGAGGTCTGCTCCATCCCGATCCCACGGTCAAATAGCCATAGTTTTCTTTCGCAGACATGGAGATAATTTATCTTGATACCGTTTGTTTTAAGAGATTGAAAGTCTATTTCAGAATTAGGGTCCACCTCTATAGTTCCTCAAGTATGAACTTATACGCAGGAATTGCATGGATTTTCAGGGCAGTGGCTTTTATCTCCTCCTGTTCTGAGCCGGTTATTATGTAACCTTCCTTCAGTCCGAGCCTCTGGCATGCCTCTTTAAGGCCTGCGATTTCCCTTTCTCTGGTGCTACGGTCTGAGATACTATAACATACCTGTAAGATACGGACATGGCCCGAGGGGTCAAATACAACAAAATCACATTCCTTTTTGTTTTTGTAGAAAAAGGGTCTCAGTCCTTTTTTGTATAATTCCAAAAAGAGCAGATTTTCAAGCAACCTGCCAAGGTCCTTTGAGAACCTGAAGGTTACTGCATTTAACAGACCATTGTCTATTGCATAGACCTTTTTTTCTGCCATCTCCTGTTTCAGGGTAGATTCACTATACTTTTTTGCTATTAAAAGCAGATACACTGATTCAGCTGCATGGATAAATTCGTAAAGATAGTTCTTGCCAACCCTGTAACCCTGGGACCTGAGTTCATTGTATATCTTATTAACTGAGAGAGGGTTTGTAATGCCATCAAAAACCCTTTTTATAAAGTATTTCAGCACAGGGATGTTAGAGAAATTGAATCTCTCCACCATGTCCCTGTAAAGCATAACCTCAAAGTAGTCCTGAAGGACCAGATTTTTAATCCCACCATTAAGGGTCAGGATTTCAGGGAAACCACCTTCCTGTAAAAATCGTTCAAAAAGTGATATTATCTTTGCCCTTGTGCCAGTATGATATAAATCTACGCTGACCTGATTGAACTGGAGATATTCCTTAAAAGAAAGGGGAAAGACCTCCAAGGTGATAGTTCTACCCCGTAATGAGGTAGCAATCTCTCTGCTTAAAAGCCTTGAGTTAGAGCCTGTTACAAAGATGTTCTTCGTAACTGTATCATATAACCGTCGTATAAATCTCTGCCATCCTTCTACATTCTGCACCTCGTCAAAAAAGAAGTAACATTCAGATAGGTTGATATCAGGGTAAAGTTCTCTGTATGCCTGAAGAATAAGGTCAAGGTCATGTCTTTCCAGTTCAAGCCTTTCGTCCTCAAAATTGACATACAGAATTTTTTCTATGGGAACCCCCTTTCGTAAAAGTGTCTTTATGGTCTCAAACAAAAGAAATGTCTTTCCGCCTCTTCTTACACCTGAAAGGGTTATTATCTTGCCTGTATCGGTGGGCACCACAATGGCCCTTTTCTTCGTTTCTGGCAGAACCCCCTTGTGAAAGTCTTTTATAATCTCCTTTAGCAAATCTTTCTTCATGATAAAGAAATTATAGCATGTTTTTT
>CAZIIE010000175.1:0-3483 GCA_964539375.1 uncultured Nitrospirota bacterium
GTGCTGCCTGCCACAAGTGGGCAGGGTGGGTTCGATTCCCACACGCTCCCGCCATGTAATCTGAAAGTTTAACTGACCTTCATCCCCCATATACGCCTTATCATGAAACCTCTGTGGTTCTGCTGCCTTAAAGGCTTTGAAAATGCTCCATTCTGAGCCCCTCATCTGGGTCTTGAAATCCAGCCTGATATCTGATATGCTGAATTTAGAAGAGCTGCATTCCTTTTTTCGGGGGCAACAATGAAGGGAAGGGAAACTGATAAGAGGGGTCTTTTAAAGAGGGCACTCTCTGAACTCCTTAGAAAAAGACACTACCATACTGCCTCACCAGTAAAAAAGAAGGAGATGTTAGAAAGGGTATTAAGAAGGCTTTCATGGCCGGAAAAGCAAGGAGGTGAAGGCTATGATAAAGACTGAGGATATAATCCACCGAAGAGAGGCGGTTAAGGAAGAGACATCCCTCAGGAAGGCTGCCTATAAGATTATGTCAACAAGGTATCCAGGGCTTCCTGTAGTTAACGATGCCCTTGAGGTGATTGGTGTTGTTACCGAGCATGACCTTATAAAGGCATTCAGACAGGGGGCTGACCCTGACAGCAGTCTCGTAAAGGATGTGATGAACCGAGAGCCTGTCACAGCTGATGTCAACACACCGGTTGAGAGGGTGATTGACCTGATGATTGAAAACCGCTTCACCATGATTCCCATAACAAAGAACAACAGGCTTGCAGGGATAGCCTGCAGGGACTCGGTCCTTGAGGTATATGTTGAGTCAGGTATCTGGGATTATTATTCCCAGAGGTAATTGAATTAACAGGTAGCATTAAAGAAAGGGGGTGGGTGAAATGGCAAAGAAAAAGGAGACATCCACAGAGGTAACCAAGGTTGAGCCAAGAAGAATGCTTTCACCCTTTGAGGAGATGGAACGCTGGTTTGATGAGATTATGAGGCGCCCTTTCAGTTTTTTCGGGCCATCCTGGCTTCCCCGTATCAGAATGCCAGAGGTTGAAGAGATAAGCCCCTCTGTTGATATCTATGAAGAGGGTGATGATGTGGTGGTTAAGGCAGAGCTGCCAGGGATGAAGAAGGACGACATTGATGTTACAATCAGTGAAGACACTGTAACCATTAGTGGGGAGAAAAAGAGGGAGGAGAAGGTTGAGAAAAAGAACTACTACAGGTATGAACGCTCCTTTGGTTCCTTTACCCGTTCATTTCGCATACCTGTAGATGTTCAGACCGACAAGGCTAAGGCAAGTTTTAAAGATGGAATACTGGAGATCAGGATACCCAAAACTGAAGAGGCAAAGAAGAAGACAAGAAAGCTTCAGATTCAGTAATAGCACTGCCCATCCCTCTCAGGATGGGCAGTGTGCCAATGGAAAGTTTGCCTGCCCTTTCTCAGAACATAGCCCAGATTTGTAAGGCTGAGATGCTTATGCCTCATTTAAGGGGTTAGGGGAAAACATTAAAGAAACAATTGCACAGGTAGTTCATTTTTCTACCGAGCCACTGATGATAGAAGAGGAGTTGACAGGAAATAGCCTTTTTGCGTTTTTTCTGTTCTGAGTAAGACATTAGGAGAGGTTAGGAGCTAACCATGCTATACCACTACATGAGACAGGAGGAGATTACCAGCGAGGCCTTAGAGATAATAGGTGGCTTTGAGGCACTAAGATGAAAATGATCCTTTTAATAGGAATTGCTCTGGTTGCCGCCTTTGTTTCTGGAAAACTATTCAGGTCCTTTGGTATTCCCCAGGTGGTTGGCTATATTGTGCTTGGCATAGCCCTTGGAGATTCGGTAAGCGGTCTCCTGCCAGGAGAGATTCTTGACAGTCTAACGCCAATCACATCTATAGCCCTTTCCATGATTGGCTTTATGGTTGGTGGGGAACTGAAGCATACGGTCTTTAAGAAATACGGCAGGCAGTTTTTTACTATACTGTTTTCAGAGGGGCTTCTTGCAATGATAACGGTAAGTATCCTGGTGGGTCTTTACACAAATAACCTTGCCCTTGGAATTCTGCTTGGTGCCTTGAGTTCAGCAACAGCACCTGCTGCCACTGTGGATGTCCTATGGGAATATAGGGCCAAGGGGCCACTGACTACAACAATACTTGCCATCGTTGCCCTTGATGATGGCCTTTCCCTTGTGCTCTATGGTTTTGCCCTTGCTATTGCTGACCTTCTTATAAGCTCTGGCAGGCTTAATCTGAACATCATGCTTTATAAGCCAGTGATGGAGATAGTCCTCTCTTTAGCAATAGGCATCGGGGGAGGCTTTTTCCTTGACAGCCTTTTGAGGATTGTTGGTGAAGGCGAGGACAGACTTGTTCTTTCCCTTGGTATGCTTGTGTTTACTGCCGGTGTGGCTGAATCTCTGGGACTTTCCCTGATTCTTACATCAATGACAGTGGGTGTGTTCATGACCAACATCCATCCCCACCGCAACGAGGAGGTCTTTGAAGAGATCAAGTCCTTTGCACCACCCATATATATACTTTTTTTTGTATTTGTTGGTGCAAGGCTTCAGGTGGGGCTTTTAAAGGAGATGGGCGTAATTGGTCTTCTTTACGTCATAGGTCGTAGCGCTGGAAAGTGGGCAGGTGCCTTTATAGGGGCAAGTCTCTCAATGGCAGCTGAGCAGGTTCGGAAATACCTCGGATTTGCCCTCTTTTCCCAGGCCGGTGTCGCCATTGGGCTCTCTCTTGATGCCTATCAGCACTTTCAGAAGATGGGCAAGACTGGCATTGTTATGGCTAACACCATAATTAATGTAATTGCAGCAACCACCTTTTTGGTGCAGATTATCGGTCCACCATCAGTGAAATATGCCATTAAAAGGGCAGGAGAGATTGGCAGAAAGGGAGGATAGAGATGAAAAAGGAAAGAGTTAAAGATCTGAGACCCTACGAAACAGCCCTCTGTGCAGGAAGGGAGGCAAACATTAACGAGCTTATTGAACAATTTATGAAAGACCCCGCCCTTCATCATATCTGTGTGGTTGATAATAAGGATAGACTTCTTGGTCTCGTTAACCGGAAAAGACTTTTTAAGGTGCTCTTTCTACATCACCTCAGCCCTGATACAAGACTAAGCAAACTGCTTGGCCTTGTTACTGCTGAGACATCTTCTGACCTGATGCTTACCCATGTCATCTCCTGCAGGGAGGATGAAGGAATAAGGGAGTTGATAAAAAAAATTATTGTAAACAGGATAAGGGAGCTTCCTGTGGTTGACGATGAGGGTAGGGTGCTTGGCTTTGTAACTATCCCTATGTTGCTTAAAAAGTGGATGGAGGGAGAGGTATAAGACAAAAAACATACAAAATGTTTTATAATGTATGGCATGAAATGTAACCATTTGAAGTTTATAGGTTTTTTTGTGTTTTTAACCCTCCTTATCTGCAGCGGTGCCTTTGGACAGCAGGATACCAGCGAGATTGTAAGGGAGCTTTCCGAATTAAACCTTGAAGAGCTTA
>CAZIIE010000176.1:0-3475 GCA_964539375.1 uncultured Nitrospirota bacterium
ACAAAACAAGGCTTGAGCATTATGAACAACACATAAAGATGCTTGAGCAGGAGATTGAGTCCCTTAAACAGCGTTATAAAAAGGTGGAAGAGGAAAATCGGGACTTTGCCAAAAAATACATAGAAGTGGAGGAGGAAAACAACAACCTTGCCAACCTTTATGTGGCAAGCTACCAGCTACACTCCACACTGGACTATGAGGAGGTCTTAAGGATAGTACTTGAGATAATAATTAATCTTATTGGTGCTGACCGTTTTGCAATAATGCTTATTGATGAGAAAACCAACGACCTAACAGCCGTTGCAGCAGAGGGGCTTGATGTAGAAACTCTTCCGAAGATCAAGATAGGCGAGGGGATTATTGGCAGGGTTGCCAAGGATGGAGAGGGTTATTTCCCTGATGAAGTAGTACATACCGAGGATATTGACCTTAACAGGCCAATGGTCTGTATACCCCTTAAGATTAAGGAACATGTTATTGGTGTTATAGTTATATATTCTTTTCTTATTCAGAAAAAGGCCTTCTCCAATGTGGATTACGAGCTATTCAATCTCCTTGCAGGACATGCGGCTACAGCTATTTTTTCATCAAGGCTATACACACAATCTGAGCGAAAACTTTCAACAATACAGGGATTCCTGGAACTGTTAAAGGACAGGAGGTAATAAAGACAGGGTGTAGGGGGTAGGGGGTAGTACTATAAAAAAGACTACACCCTGCACGCTATGCACTGCACCCTGTAGTTAAGAAATTAATTCTGCGGGAGGTGTTATGCCGAACATTTTGGTTGTAGAAGATTCACCAACCATGCGTCAGCTTATAAGCTTTGCCATGCGCAGGATTGAAAAGGCAAAGGTGATTGAGGCTACCGATGGTGTTGATGCGCTGAAAAAGCTCTCTGAGAATGAGGTGGACATAATACTTGCCGACATTAATATGCCTGTGATGGATGGACTGAAACTGGTAAGCCTGGTGCGTTCAAATCCATCTTACAAAGATATACCTGTAATCATTATAACCACAGAAGGGGCTGAGGAGGACCGAAAAAAGGCAATGGCAATCGGCGCAAATGCCTATCTGCCAAAACCCATACAGACACAGGAACTGATAAGGCTGGTTAAGAAATATTTACAGGAAAGTTAAAGTCATCTAAAGGTTACTAACCTGCAGTTCATACTCTCCCCTTAACTGGCCACAGGCAGCAGATATATCATCCCCCTTTGACTTCCTAATAATCACTGTATAGCCTCTTTCTATCAGGATGTTCTGAAACCTTAAAACCCTCTCCATATCTGGCCTTTCAAACTCTGCCCCCTGAAAGGGATTAAAGGGGATAAGGTTTATCTTTGCCCTTATACCCCGTAGCAGGCGGGCAAGCCTTTTTGCATCCTCCTGGGTGTCGTTTATGCCTTTAATGAGTATGTATTCAAAGGTTATCCTCCTTCTTGGCTCAAGGGGATAATGCCTGCAGGCCTTGAGGAGTTCTTCAATGGGGTAGACCCTGTTAATGGGCATCAGGAAGTCCCTCACCGAGTTGGTGGTTGCATTTAAGGATATGGCAATATTTACTGATGAGGCAAGCCCTTTAAGCCTCATCAATCCATCCACCACCCCTGAGGTAGAAAGGGTAATTCTCCTTTTTGAGATACCCATCCAGGTTGTAATCCTTCTCAGTGCTTCGGCTACATTGTCAAGATTCTTAAGGGGCTCACCCATTCCCATAAATACTATGTTGGTAATCCTTCGGGGGGTTATCAACCGTTGCACAGCCAGTATCTGGTCAATAATTTCATGGGGCAGGAGATTCCTTCTGAAACCAACCCTTCCGGTGAGGCAGAATCTACAGCCCATTGCACAGCCTACCTGGGAGGATACACAAAGAGTGAGCCTACTGGAATCGGGTATCAGAACAGTCTCTACTGACAGGCCATCCTCAAGACGGAAGAGGAACTTTCTCGTTCCATCTGTAGAGTGGGCTGTTTTCAGGAGTTCAATATTGCTGATATAGGCGGTCTCAGAAAGGGCGCTCCTTAGTGACTTTGAAAAGACCGTTATATCCTGCAAATCCCTTACGGCTCGCTCGTATATCCAGTGTATTAACTGCTCTTTTCTGAACCTCTCAAGCCCCTGGGTTCTGACAAACTCTGTCAATTCTCTATCGTTCAGGGCCTTTAGATTAATCCTCATGACCTTTTATCAGGTGCCCATCTCCCAGCTACTAAGGTATTGCCTCTGCTCTCTGGTCAGTGTGTCTATCTCTATACCCATGGCTTTCAGCTTTAATGAGGCAATCTCACGGTCAATCTCTTCTGGCACCTTGTAGACATCTCTTTTTAGTCTGCCCCTGTTTTTCCATATGTATTCAGCGCAGAGTGCCTGATTGGCAAAGCTCATATCCATAACCGATGAGGGATGACCCTCTGCAGCTGCGAGATTTATAAGCCTTCCCTCACCAAGCACATATATTCTTCGGCCATTTTTCAGGGTGTATTCCTGAACAAAATCCCTTATCTTTCTTTTCTTCCTGGTTAATGCGTTGAGTCCTTCAAGGTCTATCTCAACATTGAAGTGTCCAGAGTTACAGACGATTGCCCCATCCTTCATCACCTTAAAGCAATCCTTTGATATCACATTGATGTCACCGGTTACGGTGACAAAGAAATCACCTATCCTTGAGGCATCCTTTATCTTCATAACCTCAAAGCCGTCCATTGTTGCCTCAAGGGCCCTCAGTGGGTCAACCTCTGTGATAATCACCCTGGCACCCATCCCCTTAGCCCTCATAGCTACACCACGGCCACACCATCCATAGCCACAGACCACAAAGACAGAGCCAGCTATAAGCCTGTTTGTAGCCCTTAGGATTCCATCAATGGTGCTCTGGCCCGTGCCGTAACGGTTGTCAAAGAGGTGTTTGGTATAGGCATCGTTTACCGCAATAATTGGATAACGTAAAACCCCATCCTTAGCCATTGCCCTTAGCCTTATCACACCTGTGGTTGTCTCCTCTGTTCCACCAACCACATTGTCAATGATGTCCTGATATTCCTTATGAAGGGTTGATACCAGGTCAGCACCATCATCCATTGTGATGTGGGGTTTAATGGACAGAGTGGACTTTATGTGTTTGTAGTAGGTCCTGTTATCCTCTCCTTTAATTGCAAAAACTGGTATCTTTGAGTTCTTCACAAGAGAGGCTGCCACATCATCCTGGGTGCTCAGGGGATTGGAAGCACAAAGTGCCACCCTGGCACCTCCAGCCTTAAGGGTCTCCATGAGGTTTGCAGTCTCAGTAGTAACATGAAGGCATGCAGCTATCCTTGCACCCTTAAGGGGCTTTTCCTTTTTAAACCTCTCCCTTATCTGGGAAAGAACAGGCATCTCCATCCCTGCCCATTCAATTCTCAGCCTGCCTTCCTTTGCAAGCCCGATATCCTTCACATCATGTTCTTTCTTCATCTGCCCTCCCGTAAAA
>CAZIIE010000177.1:0-3447 GCA_964539375.1 uncultured Nitrospirota bacterium
TATTGGTATATTGGTTTAGTTGTTATTGCTAAAATTAAGATAAACTAATCATGTATCGATTTTATCTATCACACTTTAAGGCTTAATGCTGCAGGCGATAGAACAACAGCGAGTCTTCAGCCTATCGCCTTTAGCCTCATTTTGCCTTTTGCCTAAAGCCTAAAGCCTTTTGCCTTTAGCCTATTCTATATCAAGAATCTTTACATCAAAATAAAGGGTCTTACCTGCCAGAGGATGGTTCAGGTCCAAGACCACAGTCTTGTCCTTTATCTCGGCTACTTTTACATAAAAGTCTCTTCCGTCTTTGCTTGTTCCCTTTAGCATAGAGCCTACCTTTACATCCTTTGGAACTCTGCTTTTGTCTATCTCAATAAAGGCCTTTTCGTTTATCTTTCCATACCCCTTTTCAGGTGGAACAACCACATGCTTTGTATCTCCTACCTTCATTCCTGAAAGTGCCTCCTCAAGGCCCTCAACTATCTGATGAGAACCCTGCACATAGGTAAAGGGTTTACCACCCACGTTGCTGTCAATGGTGGTGCCATCTTCCAGTTTTAAGGTGTATTCAATTGAGACCTTCTTTCCCTTTTCTACAGTGGCTACCTTTTTCTTATTGTCCTTTGAAAGGGCAGCTGAAGAAAAAACCACCAGGCAGGCTGCCAGCACAAGCAATGACAGTAGATACTTACTTCTAAACATTCTTACGACCTCCTGTTTTTTTATTTCAGGAAACCCAGGGTGGAAGCACAGCGGTGTGGTTCACTCTCTGGACTCCTCTCTGTTATTTTACCCCTTTTAGAGATAAAAGACAAGGAAAAAAACAGCCCCTATCTTTTAACCTCAGCTAACTCCAGTATACTCCTTATCTCCTTTTCAGCCTCCCTTGCAAGGCTGGGGATATCTGAATCCTTCTTTGATAGGGCAGAACTGAAGTATCTCTGAAGCACATTTGATATGGCAGGATAAAGGGGTGTTTTAGGTCTTGGATAAGCCCTAATAAAAACATCCTTCATCTCCACAAATTGAGGGTTTGCCTCAATTATTTCCCTATCCTCATAGAGGCTCTTTCTGGTTGGTGCCTTACCAGCCATAAGGGCTATCAGCTTTTGAACCTCCCTGCTTGACAGAAAGCTTGCAAACTTCCAGGCCTCCTCTCTGTGCTTTGTAAAGGCGCTTATTCCAACCTGCCAGCCCCCAAGGGTTGAAAAGCTCCTTCCACCTGGAAAATGGGGCAGTCTTGTAATGCCCACCCTGTGGGCAATTTTAGACTTTCTCTCATCATTTGATATCCGCCATGCATAGGGCCAGTTACGGTGAAAAACAGCCTTACCCTGCACAAACAGGTCAAGGGACTCAGGTTCCTGATAGGTAAGCACACCAAGGGGTGCTATATGTCCTATTATCCTGTCTCTTACAAATCGCACAGCCTCTAAAGCAGGCTCCTTCAGTATTTCTGGCTCTTCTGTTTCAGGGTTCAGTATCCAGCCATTATTACTGAGGATGAACTCCATCATATCACAGACAAGCCCCTCATACTGTTTAAACTGCCCCGAGTAACCATAGATGGTATTTCCCTTCTTTTTTTCCTCTCTCACTATTATCTCAGCCTGTCTTATCAGTTCCTGCCATGTCTCGGGAGGGCTAAAGCCATATCTTTCAAGCAGGTCCTTTCTGTAATAGAGCATACCACTGTCAATAAAAAGGGGCAAACCATAAATCCTGCCTCTGTACTTATTCGCCTCAATGACTGGCTCAAGATACAGCTTCTGCTCCTCCTCTGGAAAAAGCCCATCAAGGGGCATTGCCCATCCAGCAGAGGCAAACTCAGCAGGCCATACCACATCCATCAAAAACACATCCACATCTTCACTACGATTCTTTAGCTTCTGGGTAAGCAGGTCATGAAAGGCTGTTGAGGAATGGGGACCAATCTCTACAACCACCTTTATTTCTGGATGCTGCTCCGAAAATCTCCTGAATATCTCATCCCAGACCTCAGGCACATTGGGCTTCCATGTTACAAAATGAATAGTTACAAATTCCGGTCCTTCTGTCCTTTTGCAAGAGACTATTGATAGCACAATAACCAGAGCCAGCAAAAGAGAACAAAACCTTTTCATTCAAACCTCCAGAGATGTATGCTTATTTAAATTTAATACTATCATAAATTCTCAAAAATACCAAGAATTTCATAGCCACAATGGGAAATACTTACTCTAAAAAACAAAAACGCCGATGTTACTTTTTCAGGCTGCAACAAGAGTTCATGTAATAAAAGTAAGTTATAGGTGATGATTTCAGGTTAGAGGTATTTTTCAGTATTTAAAAGGGAGGGTTAATTAATCGTTTTTTTGTATTTTTTTAAATCCTCTGGCAGTTTTAAAGATACAACAGCACCTCTTTTTCCAGGGGAGCCAATCTCAATCTCATCAAAACTTACCTCTATCCCACCAGCATTTCCGGTCTTTAGATAAAACCCCCTCTCAGCAGACCAGGTCTTTACCTCACCAGGCCTTAATACCATTGAATAGGTAATATCATCGTCAATCCTGATCATTATCCAGCTCTCTTCAACAGCAGCAACCCTTAAGAGATGCCTGTTCTTGTAATCAGCCTCTGCAGTTTTCACAGATGGTTTAATGATGTTTAAAATCTCATTGCCAGGGTTACCCTCCTTCACCTCTTTGAAGCTGGTTTTTTTTGCCAGATTGAAACCTTCCTTTTTCTCTGAGGGTTTTAAAAGAAAAAGGGCAGGGATAAGAAGAATTAGCACCAGACCGATTGAGGCATACTTTAATGAAAATAGAGAGCCTTTCCTTTCTTTAGCTTCTTCCACACTGGGGGGTTGAACAGCCTCATTTTTATATATCTCAAGTGCCTCAGCAGGGTCTAAGCCGAGGGCTTTCATGTATTCGGTTATATAGCCCTTTATAAAAACCTCTCCTGGTATCCTCTTGTAGTTTTCCTCCTCCAGTGCTCTCAGATACTCTACTCTTATGCGTGTTGTATTTGAGAGATCCTTTATTGAAAGGCCAGCAGAGGTCCTCTTTTCTCTAAGATACCTTCCTAACAATGCCTCCCCCTTTATTAAAAAATAAAAACCCCATATAAATATACTATATACAAATATGAAAAAGCAATATGTGTTTCAAATCACGCCTTTACTTTAGGATGTACGCAAAGGGGCCTTGCCCCTTTGAAACCCCAATAAGGAATAAAATTTTCCATATAAAAAAAAGAATTTGAGGGGCTGTGCCCCTCAAAGGGGCTACGCCCCTTTGAAACCCCATTATCCAAAGGCTGAAGGCTACAGGCTGAAGGCCACAGGGTACGAAAACTTCAGCTTTAAGCCTAAACCCTTCAGCCTGATACTGGGGAGTTTGAGGGGCGAAGCCCCTCAAAGTTTTCCTGGTTTGACAAGAAATGACCCCTGAGGGGTAATATATT
>CAZIIE010000178.1:0-3383 GCA_964539375.1 uncultured Nitrospirota bacterium
AGGTTCTGCATCGCTGTTCAATCTGAAAAGAGATCTGTTTTATTGTTTGTGTATCAAGGACTACAGGTCTTTTGGTAATTAAGGGTAAAGACATTTTTGGGTTAATTATCAGTATATCCCCATCAAGAGCAACCTTGTAATTTATGTACCATCCAGGGAGACAAAGCACAGGGGTGACCTTTACTTTTTTACCTACACTTTTGGTTAAAAAAGCTGATAGCCACTTTGCCTGATTCCTCGCCTGCTGGATGAAGTGTTTGTCCCTTTTATCTGGAAAAACTAATGAATTACCGTCAAAGTCAACGGAGGAGAAAGTACTTCCCTTTTTAACCGGTTTTCTATGCATCTTTGTTTCAACAGCATAAACGCCAGAGGGTCCGATAATAATATGGTCAATATTAAATCCATCAGCAGGAAGGTCATGATAGACATAGTAACCATGATGCATAAGCTGGTTTATCTCCTGCGCAACAGCTATTTCACCCTCATAGCCTAATTTGTAATTCCTGAGAAGCTCTATTCTTTTTTTAATTTTTATTGTATAGACTATAGCGATGATTAAATATACGCCAAAGATTAACCCTAAAGGAAAGGAGTATATCTGAATAGTAAAGCCAATTATAAAGGAAAGTAGTACAAAGGCAAAAACATCAAGGTTAAAATCAGTTTGGATATCTGTTATCATCTGCCTTAGAGATTCTCCTGCTGGACGAAGAAGAGGCTCTTTTAGGGGTGATCGTTTTTTCCTTTTATAAAGGGTTCTTAAAAGGGGCATCTGTTTGAAGAGACCTGTTAAAGAAAATAGGATTATGTAGGTCAATGCGATTAAGAAAAGCCCTGCTATGTGCCTAATTGATATACCCATAAAAGAATGAACTCCGATGGGTTTACTCAAAGGGGCTCCGCCCCTTTGTAACCCCAATGTGGAATAAATTTTCATATTAGGGAGTTTGAGGGACTCTGTCCCTCAAAGGGGCTCTGCCCCTTTGAAACCCCGATAATGAATAAAATTTCCATATTAGGGAGTTTGAGGGACGGAGTCCCTCAAAGAAGGGCCTTGCCCCTTTCTTTTAAGGCGACTTTTATATAAAACAATCTGTTCTTCAAGCTCCTTTTGAGCCTCTGCACGGATATACCTGAGAAGACCATCCTCAAGATGGGGTTCAGCTGTCCGGAGCCTTTCCTTAAGTATCAGGAAGTAGCAGTAATAAAAAAGCTCATCGGTTGGACAGTAACCCTCTTTATAAACAAGCTCCTTAGCCTTTCTGATGAAGAGAATCCTTTCAGCCTCTGTCAGCTCATCAATAAATCTCTTTTTTAAAGCAACCTCTGTTATCTCCTCATGGGACATATTTTGATTTTAACACAAAACCCACGAATTCAAGGTATCAGTGGGAGCTTCACCTTCTTTTCTGCCTGTCATGTTTTTCCCTGAATATATGCCTGCTTGACCTGTTAAGGTCGTGGTGAAGTTTTTTACGCTCCTTTTTTGTCAAAACCCCGTCCGACTTAAACCGTCTCTCTTCGCACCTGATCCTTGAAAGTTCCCTTTCAAGCCTTAAGGCCTCTGTCCAGGTAAGTGAACCTGTTCTTATACCCTGTTTGATCCTCTGCTCCTGATGTCTCATTCTCTTTTTTATCCCAGGGTCCGTTGTCGTACCGGCTATTGCATTGGTTGTAAGGGCAGAAAGCATTACCATTAGTAGTAGGGCTGAAAGTTTTTTCATGGCATTACCTCCTTTTTAAGTTTTTAGCCTGCTGGACAGGCCTTTTTCTGTTTAAATAGATGCAGGATTTTTGAAGAAGGTTTACCCATCAGGGCGTTAAGATTAGTGGAAGGATGGCGATATAGTTTGACCTGGGTCAGTAACAATATTTGCTGAAAAATTTAATAATCATAAGAAATAAAAACATAAATTTAGATAATAGGAGTATCATAAAAAAAATTCATTGTTGACAAAGAATTTCTTATTAGTGTATAAATTAACCCATGCCTGGTACTTATCTACCAGAAAACTATTTGCCCATCTTCATTTTTATAATAGTAGCCTCACTGTTCGGGCTTGGTGCCCTGCTGATAGGTGAGCTTGTTCGTCTTAGAAGACCCTACCATGAAAAACTGATGCCCTATGAGTCAGGTATTGACCCAGTGGGTGAGCCGAGGGTCAGGTTTTCCATCAGGTTCTATATAATAGCAATGTTGTTTGTGGTATTTGATGTGGAGGCAATATTTCTTTATCCCTGGGCAGTTGTATTTGACAGGATAGGTCTTTATGCCTTTGTGGAAATGGTGATATTTATTATAATCCTATTTGTCGGATACATCTATGCCTGGCGAAAAGATGCCTTCAGGTGGGAGTAGGCTATGAGCATGATAATTGATACAACCACAACTCTGGTAGAGGTAGAAGAGGGGATAAAGGTAATCCCTGGTGCAAATACAATCATCACCACCCTTGATAAGATAATCAACTGGGGAAGATACTCATCGCTATGGCCTGTCACCTTTGGACTTGCCTGCTGTGCAATAGAGATGATGACCACCGGCTCAAGCCATTACGACCTTGACCGTCTTGGCATAATATTCCGTGGCTCTCCAAGGCAGGCAGACTTCATGATAGTGGCAGGCACTGTTACCAAGAAGATGGCACCCATCGTAAGGAGGGTTTACGACCAGATGCCTGAGCCCAAGTATGTTATCTCAATGGGAAGCTGTGCATGCTCAGGTGGGATATTCCGTTCATACAGCACTGTGCAGGGTTGTGACAGTTTCCTGCCAGTGGATGTCTATGTGCCTGGCTGTCCACCAAGGCCAGAGGCACTGATGCACGGGATTGTGAAGCTTCAGGAGAAGATAAAGAAGGAGAGGATGCGTTGGAGCCGCTGGAGATAGCAAACAGGCTGAAGGAGCGCTTTCCAGAGGAAGTAAAGGACATAAGGGAATTCAGGGGACAGGTCTCGGTAACAGTAAAGAGAGAAAGGATAGTAGAGATCTGTCGGTGGCTTCATGACGAGCCCGACCTGAGCTTTGATATGTTAAAGGACCTCTGCGGGGTTGACTACCTCGGTAAAAAACCCATCCGCTTTGAGGTGGTCTACACCCTTTACAGTATGTCCCACCATCACATGATAAGGCTCAAGGCTGAGGTGCCAGAAGAAGACCCTGAGATTGATACGGTTATTGAGGTCTGGCGTGGTGCTGACTGGCACGAGCGTGAATGTTACGATATGTTTGGTATAAAGTTCAGGGGACATCCTGACCTGAGAAGGATACTGCTTCCAGAGGACTGGGAAGGTCACCCTCTCAGGAAGGACTACCCTGAAAAAGGACCCGAGAAGGAGTGGAAGGGCTTTCAGGATGTGCTTGATACAGCAAAGAGACT
>CAZIIE010000179.1:0-3378 GCA_964539375.1 uncultured Nitrospirota bacterium
CCCAAAGTCTATAAACAATGAAATCGTAATCAATATCGGGGTCCCTTTCAGTTGTGCCCCTTTTAGAAAGGGAAAGACAGAGTTTAGGCCCCTCTTAGTACAGGTTCAATATATCACTATTTATTCTAAAAAGCAAGTGAATCTTTCAGAACAGGGGTCGGGACATTCGGGCTTTTTCATAAAATCTACGGTCTCCTATCATGCAAGAGCAGACTGAAGGATAACGGGTTTCAAAATTGTTATACTTTCTGTTATATTATTTTTGAAAAGCTGTTTAAGGAGGGAGTTATGATAAGGGGTAAGGGTCTGATTCTGATAGTTTTAGCCTGTCTTCTGTTTTTAGTTCCTACATATGCCCTTTCTCAGGGTTCAGCCCAATCCTTAGCCCATTTTGCCTGCAACAGTTTTGTCAGGGGAGAGGTTGACAGGTTTTTAAACACCCTTGAGTTTTTCAATGACATAAGGCCACCCTATGAGGTCCTTGATGAGATGAGGATGATGGAAGAGGTTGTCAGTGGGATAAACAGGAACTTTGGCAAGGCAACTGGCTGTAAACCCATGAAAAGGGTTCCCGAGGGCAGGTATTTGACCCTTTATTTTCAGTCAGCCGATGATGAGTACTGGGCCTTATCCAGCTGTAAATACTACCACTTCAGCGTTCAGTTCAGCCGTTTTGATGCCCTTGTTACCATCCCTGTCTGTGCCTATGGCAGGGAGGTGGTCAGAGGGGTTCAGCTTGGATTTAAAGAGCCTGATGCTGATATAATTAAAGAGTTAGTAAAACTACAGAGGAATGCACCTATCCTTATAAGTGGCAAAATGGAATATTGATAAGTCCCTTGTTTGGACAGCCTGTCTTTTTCTCACCCTCCTTATTCCCATTAATGCCTACTCCTTTAAAGGTGCCTACTCTGTTGATGCCAGAAGGAAGGCCTGGGTAGTGGGTTTTTTAAAATACCACAGGATAGCCAGCGATAAGGAGACCCTTGTTGAGCTTGCCCTGAAGGAAGACCTTGGTTATAACGAGATAGCCGATGCAAACCCTGGGGTTGACCCCTGGTATCCTGGAAAGGGCACAAGGGTGGTCGTGCCAACCTTCTGGGTAACACCTGAGGTTGAGGATTTAAGGGATTCCCTCATAGTGGTTAATCTTGCCGAACTCAGGCTTTATTTTTTTAAAAGGATAAGCGATAAAAGGGTAGCCATAATCACATTTCCCATTGGTATAGGAAGTGAGGGAAGAGACACCCCCACTGGAAGATACAGAATTGTTCAGAAGATGAAAGACCCTGTGTGGGTGGTGCCTGAATCAATAAGAGCAGAGGACCCTTCCCTTCCCGAGAGGGTTCCTCCAGGGCCAGATAATCCCCTTGGCAGGTATGCCCTCAGGCTGTCAAACCCATCCTATCTTATACACGGCACAAATAAGCCCCTCGGTGTTGGAAGAAGGGTGAGCCATGGCTGTCTCAGGATGTATCCTGAGGACATTGAAACCCTTTATAATCTTGTAACCGTTGGGACAGAGGTCAGGATTGTTTATGAACCTATCAAGATCAGCGTAGAACAGGAGGGCATCTTCATTGAGGTGCACAGGGACTACAGGGCTAATGAAAAGGGCTATAAAAGGGCTATAGAGAAGCTATTGAGGATGGGGCTATTGAGGAGGGTCAGCACCCTGAACCTTTATTCAATCCTTGAGCGTGAGGATGGGATTCCCCATTTTTTGAGATTTGAAGAAAGGTAGGGGCTGGCTGAAGGGTATTAGGCATAAGGCTGAAGGTTTCGTACCCTGTGGCCTTCAGCCTTATGCCTATAGCCTTTCCCTATTGGGGTTCCAAAGGGGCGAAGCCCCTTTGAGGGACTCAGCCCCTCAAACTCCCCAAATATGAAAATTTAAATTCCCTATTGGGGTTCCAAAGGGGCGAAGCCCCTTTGTGCTTACTTCTTCAACCTGTTCTGAAGGGATGCCTCGCATCTCCTGAGGGCTGATTCAGCCTTTCTCAGTGCCTCATCAGCCTTCTGGTCAGCTCTCATAGCAAGCTCTTTTGCTTCTGCAATCTGCTGTTTTAAAGAGGAAAGCTCAGACCTAACAGTGTCAAGGTCCATGGAGTTCACCTTTGAAGACAGGGCTGCTAACTTCTTTTCAAGGTCGCTAAGTTTTGCCTCAAGGCCGCTTACCCTCTGCTCAACCTTTGATGTCCTTTGCTCTATTGGCTCAATCTGTTTAGCCACATACTCCTTGGTTGCACATCCAGCTGTAAAGGTAAAGCCAAGAATCAAAGCGCCCGCTACTAATTTCTTTTTCATAATAACCTCCTTAAACGGTTGATTTGGAAAGATCACCCATCTTCTCCTTCAGGGCAGCCTGGGCTGCTGCAAGTCTTGCTATAGGTACCCTGTAGGGTGAGCAGCTCACATAGTTCATACCAACACTATGACAGAAGACCACTGATTTGGGGTCACCGCCATGTTCACCACATATACCTACCTTCAGATTCTTTCTTGTGCTTCTACCCTTTTCAATACCAATCCTTACGAGCTCACCCACTCCCTCAATGTCAAGGCTTATGAATGGGTCTTCGGGCAGAATCTTCTTCTCCACATAGAAGGGCAGAAACTTACCTGAATCATCACGGCTCAGCCCCATGGTGGTCTGGGTCAGGTCATTGGTGCCGAAGGAGAAGAACTCGGCATGCTGAGCAATCTCGTCAGCAGTAATAGCAGCCCTGGGCAGTTCTATCATGGTTCCCACCATGTAGTCAACTTTAACCTTCTTTCTCTTCATTACATCCTCAGCGGTCCTTCTTACAAGCTCCTCCATGACAGCTATCTCCTTAACATGTCCAACAAGAGGAATCATTATCTCGGGTTTTACATCCACCTTTTTCTTCTTCAGCTCGCAGGCTGCCTCCATTATTGCTCTTACCTGCATCTCGTATATCTCTGGATAGGTAATACCAAGACGACATCCTCTGTGACCAAGCATAGGGTTGAACTCTTTAAGGGATTCATTACGCTCTTTGAGCTTTTTCACAGGCACACCCATCTCCTTGGCAAGTTCCCTGAGCTCCTTTTCCGTATGGGGGAGAAACTCATGTAGTGGTGGGTCTAAAAGCCTGATTGTAACGGGCAGTCCTTCCATTGCCTTGAATATGCCTTTGAAGTCCTTTTTCTGCATGGGCAGGATCTTCTTAAGTGCCCTTCTTCTACCATCCTCGTCATCGGAGAGTATCATCTCACGAACCGCCTTTATCCTGTCCTCTTCAAAGAACATATGTTCTGTTCTACAAAGACCAATGCCCTCAGCACCAAACTTGCGGGCTACCTTGGCATCCTTTGGCGTGTCAGCGTTTGTCCTTACACCAAGGGTTCTTACCT
>CAZIIE010000180.1:0-3362 GCA_964539375.1 uncultured Nitrospirota bacterium
TAACTAATCTTCTCAATATCCCTGTTTGCCCCAAGCACCACAAGCACATCCTCCTTTTTAATCGTATCGTCAGGGGCAGGGTTTATGTTCCAGGACTCCTTCTTTACACCTTCAATAAAATACTGCCTCTTGATTGCGATTATGCTGATACCATATTCTGCCCTCAGGTTTGCCTCCTTAATGGTCTTATCCCATAAAAAGGCAGGGGCTGAAAGCTCTACAATGCTGTACTCAGGAGAAAGCTCAATCTGCTCAAGAAAGGCAGGCCTGATCAGTGACTGGGCAACCCTCTGAGCCATATCCCTTTCAGGGAAGACCACCCTTGTAACACCGATATGTTTTAAAATCTTTCCGTGCAGGTCATTTACTGCCTTGGCTATTATCTGTTTTACCCCTATCTCTTTAAGTAACATCACCACCAGGATGCTTGATTCAATATTCTCTCCAATACTCACTATAGCAACATCCACATTCTGCACCCCTGCCTCCCTAAGCGCCCTCTCATCGGTAGCCTCACACTGCACAGCTATGGTAACCACATCGGAAAGGCTCTTTACCTTTGTCTCATCACTGTCAATTGCAAGCACCTCTGCACCTGCTGATGCAAGGGTCTCAGCCACTGCTGAACCAAACCTTCCAAGCCCTATTACTGCAAAGAGTTTTTTCATCATTTTCATGTCCAGAAGGTTATGCCTTTTATGCCGCGGAAATCTTTCTTGTTATAAGTATATATCTTTGTTATTCCATAAGTTAAAAGGGTTGCTGAAAAGTAGTAATCAAATAATCTTATTCCCTTTATGTTTTTGTCTCCTAATATCTTAAAAACTAATTCCATTGTTTCCTCAAGTGGAGTAAGCACCGGGAACACATCGGCGAAGGTCCGGGCATATTTTAAGGAAAGTAATAATTTTATGCCAAGTCTGCCTGTTAGAACAACTAAAAGTTCAACTAAATTCTGTTGTGTAATAACGCCCTTTGAGTTTTCGGCAAGATATTCTATATTTCTTACAACCTCATTGTGGTACGGGCTTGTGTTATCAATGTAATAGACAAGGGCGTTCGTATCAATACCTACCAGCATATATATCCTTTCTTGTTATTTTTCTTTTTCCCAGTACTCCCACCTTTGGTAGCTTTCGCAGTTTTGAAAGTGCCTCATTGGTTTTTTGCTTGAAGAGGTATTCTTTAATTGCCTCCTCAATAAGGCCACTGATAGAGGAGTTAGTGCCTTCTGCAAAAATCTTCAGTTCCTTCCAGATTTCCTCATCAATTCTTATGGATTTAACGGTTTTCATCAGATGCCCCTTTATGTAATAAAATCTATATTACACAATTGTATTATATCAGTATTACTATCCTATCATCAACCTCCCTTCAGGATACCGTATGCGCTCCTCCTGTTGCTTTAATATTGCCATAAAAAGCGTAAGTGGCCCAAGTCTCCCCATAAGCATGGTAAATATTATAATCAGCTTGGATGTGCTGGAGAAGACCGCAGAGAGACTGAGCACACCACCGTTTCCAACTGAAAGCCCAACAGTGCCAAAGGCACTTACCACCTCAAACATGGTTGATAAAAAACCTGTGTGCTCAATATCCTCTATAACAAAGGTAATGGTTGTAACATAAAGCACAGCTAAAGAAAGAATTACAAGAGACCTTGAGACAAGCATGTCTGGCACCCTTTTTTTAAAGATAACCGTGTCCCTTCTTCCCCTGATGGTTGACCAGATATGCATAATCACCACTGTAAAGGTTGTTGTCTTTATTCCACCACCTGTTGAGCCAGGTGAGGCACCTATGATCATCAGGATTATGGTAAAAAACAGAGTCTGGGGCTGTAGCCTGGCATAGTCAATGGTATTAAACCCTGCTGTTCGTGGGGTAACCGAGGCAAAAAGGGATGATAGAACCGTGCCCTTTAAACTCATGTTTTTGAAGAGGAACTCCCTCTCGTTAAGATAAATAACCAGGGCACCAAACAGTATTAACAACAGGGTTGCAGTGAGAACAACCTGGGTGTGTTGCATCAGATGGCGTCTTCTGTTTTTAAACCACTCCACCAGGTCGTCAACCACCACAAATCCAATCCCACCTGCAATTATCAGAAGCATGATGGTGAGATTGAGGATTATATCTTCTCTGTAATGCATGAGACTGTCTGAAAAGAGGCTGAAGCCAGCATTGTTAAAGGCAGATATGGAGTGGAATACACCAAGAAAAAGTGAATCTGAAAGGGGATGTCGGCTGGAAAAGACATACCAGAGTATCAGGGTGCCAAGAAGCTCGGCAGTGAATACAAAAAACAACATCCTCTTTATAAACCTTACTATGCCCTCAAGGGTGGTTATATTTAATGATTCCTTGATCATCATCCGCTCAAACAATCCAATCTTTCTCCCAGCAATCAAAGCCAGCATGGTGGACATTGACATATACCCCAGCCCCCCTATCTGTATAAGACCGAGGATAACCAGCTTTCCAAATAGTGTGAAATCCTGGGGTGTGTTCTTCACAATAAGCCCTGTTACACATACAGCAGATGTGGAGGTAAAAAGCGCATCAATCAGGCTTATGCCCTTTGTGGTGGAATAGGGTAACATCAAAAGCCCTGTTCCAAGCCCTATTACGCCCACAAAACCACTAACCAGCAGTTGAGCAGGTGATAGTCTTCCTGTGCTAAACTCTCCCATAACTTCAAAGTATAACACATCCTTAAGAGGCTATTAAAAGAAAAAATCAACCCTATTATTGACTGATAAGTATGGGTAATATTATGATATTTGGCAGTTTAACCTTTCTATTATACAGGAGGAAATTGTGAAAGCCAGAGACATTATGGAACCGATGAGTGACACTCTGACTCCTGACAGAACAATCAAAGAGGCGGTCAGGGTTATGAAGATGGCAAAAAGAGGTGAGCAGAGAGTTGGTGTAAAGGGAATGGTTGTGGTTGATGAGGAGGGTAATTTACTTGGAATGCTTTCTATCAAGGACATTCTCAGGGCAATCATACCCGAGTATATGAAGATGGCAGAGCTTGGTGAGTTTACCTGGGAGGGTATGCTTGAGAAGATGGCAAAGAGGGTTGAGGATATGAAAGTAGCAGATGTAATGACTAAGGAGGTCATTACGGTTGAAGAGGATGCACCACTTATGGAGGTGGCAGATACCATCGTTAAGAAAAATCTTCAAAGGGTACCGGTGATTGGGAAGGATGGAAAGCCTGTTGGCATTATTTATGTAAGAGACCTTTACTGGGCATTGGTTAAGGCCCTGGTTGGAGAGGAGGACTGATATGGCACACGAGGCAGTAGCAGAGGCCACTCAGCAGGTGGTAATGAACGGTACCTTCTGGACCG
>CAZIIE010000181.1:0-3361 GCA_964539375.1 uncultured Nitrospirota bacterium
TTACTAAACACTCAACACTAAGCATTCAAAACTATTAACTACCCCCTACCCCCTATCTTAACGCCTTTCCTGTATAAGAGTCTTTACATCTTGAAAGCTCTTCGGGTCTTCCTTCAAAGACAATCCTTCCCCCTCCAGGGCCTCCCTCTGGTCCAAGATCAATAACCCAGTCAGCTGCCCTGATTAGGTCAGTATTGTGTTCAATAACCACCACGGTATTTCCCTCATCAACAAGCCTCTGAAGAACCCCTATCAGGGAAAGCACATCAACAAAGTGAAGACCCACCGTTGGCTCATCAAGTATATAAAGATAGCCCTGCTTTTTTCCGTTTGAAAGCTCACTGCAGACCTTGAGTCTCTGGGCTTCGCCGCCTGAAAGGGTAGTGGCAGGCTGGCCAAGCCTAAGATAACCAAGTCCCATATCCTGAAGTATCTTAAGACGGCTGAAAATCTGCTCCTGGTCTTTGAAAAACTCAAGGGCCTCATCCACCGTCATCTGGAGGACCTGATAGATATTCTTGTCCCTGTAGGTAACCCTGAGTGCCTCCTCAGAATAGCGCTTTCCACCGCAGAGTTCACAGCGGATGTAGAGGTCTTCAAAGAAGTACATCTCCAGTTTCTCATACCCCTCGCCCTTACACCTCTGACATCTTCCACCAGGGATGTTAAAGGAGAAAAAGCCTGGCGAGTAACCATGGCTCAGGGCATAGGGCTGCTCTGCAAAGAGCCTTCTTATGTGGTCAAACACCTTGATGTATGTCACAGGGTTTGACCTCGGTGAACGGCCTATTGGTGACTGGTCAATCAGCCTGACCCCCTTCAGCATCTCAAGGCCTTCAATGGTCTCAAAGGGAAGGGGGCGTTCAAAGGAGACCCTGAAGTGCCTTGCCACCGCCCTGTAGAGGGTTTCCACTATCAGAGAGCTCTTACCAGAGCCTGATACACCGGTAATCGCAATAAGATTGCCAAGGGGGAGCCTGAGGGTGATGTCCTTTAGATTATGTCCCCTTGCCCCCTTGAGGGTTATCTGTCGCCTAAAATGACAGGGCCGATGCCTGATAAGTGATTCAAGCCTGTGATTTAACTCTCCCCTTATGTACTGGGCAGTAAGGGTGCTGGTTTTCAAAAAATCACTGTAGCTGCCCGAGAATACCACCTCACCACCCTGTGCACCGCTTCCAGGACCCATCTCCACAACCCACTGGGCATTTTTTATGACAAGACTGTCATGCTCTACCACTATAACAGTATTTCCATCCTCAACCATGTCCTTAAGTATTCTCACAATCCTTTCGGTATCTCTTGGATGAAGCCCTATGGTTGGCTCATCAAGCACATAGAGGGTGCCTGTAAGACGGGAGGCTATCTGGTTTGCGAGATTTACCCGCTGGTACTCTCCACCAGAGAGGGTCTTCCCCAGTCTGTCAAGGGTAAGATAGCCAAGACCCACATCCTTCATAAACCCGAGTTTCATTCTTATCTGCTGGATTATCTCCTTTGAAAGCTCCATCTCATAGGTGGAGAGGTGCAGACTGTTAAAAAACTCAAAAAGCTCATCAACAGACCTTTCTGAAAGTTCACCGATGTCAAGACCGGCAATCCTGTAGGATAGGGCATCCCTGTTAAGCCGCCTTCCCTTACAGGCAGGACAGGGCACAGCAGAACGGTATCTGCTGAGAAAGACCCTTACATGAAGTTTATATCTCTTTTGCTCAAGTTCGTCAAAGAAGTCGTCTATCCCGTAAAAGTGCTCAGTACCTTTAAAGAGCATGTCCCTTTCCTCAGCAGTCAACTCCTTATAGGGCCTTTTGACATCAAGGCCTGCCCTTTTTGCACCTCTGAGAAGTTGAGACTTCCACCAGGCTGCAGCAGGTTTTTCCCAGGGTTCAATTGCACCTTCCTCTATGGAGAGAGCTGGGTCAGGCACTATGAGGTCTTCGTCGTATCTGAGGATGTTGCCAAAGCCATTACATTCACTGCAGGCTCCCAGTGGGTGATTAAAGGAAAAGAGTAAAGGTGATGGCTCTGGCAGGCTAACACCGCAGTCATCACAGGTTCTGCTGCTACTGAAGGTTAGAGGGGCTATTTCAAGATGACCGTTTTTTCTTTCAAATACAAAGACCCTCACCAGGCCTCCACCTTCTTGGTAGGCAAGCTCAATAGAGTCTGAAAAACGGGCTTCCTGCCTTATGGTGGTGCGGTCAACCACTATATCAAGGGGCTCATCAGGTCTGTCCTTTTCCTTAAGCTCCCTGACCTCCCTTCCATCAAAGTATCTGTAATAGCCCCTCTTAATAAGCAAATCGGGCTCCTTTGCTGATGGAAAGGTGATAACGCACCTCTTCTGGTTAAAACCTGAAAGGAGATGACCTGTTATTGTTGATGGAGTCCACATCCTTATCTGCCTACCACAGGATGGACAGAAGGGTATTGATATCCTGGCATAGAGGAGACGGAGCAGGTCGTATATCTCTGTAAGGGTTCCCACCGTTGAGCGGGAACCCTTTACAGGGTTTTTCTGCTCAAGGGCTATCGCAGGACGGATGTTCTGAAGGTTGTCCACATCAGGACGGTCAAGCTTTTCAAGAAAGAGCCTTGCATAGGAGGAAAGGGATTCAATAAAACGCCACTGTCCTTCAGCAAAGATTGTATCAAAGGCAAGGGAGGACTTGCCCGAGCCTGAAAGGCCTGTTATCACCACGAGGCTGTTATGGGGTATCTTTAATGATATACCCTTAAGGTTATTCTGTCGTGCACCTTCAATTATTAAAAAGGACATCTGACTATTTTAACCTTATCAGCCCGTTATTTCATAGCTAATACGGCTCCCACCTCCTTAGTTCCACTTACGAAGTGGAACTAAGGGGCTGGGTTTTGAATTGAAGTAGAGGGTTTGGATAAAATTGTTGTATGGACAGAACAAGGGATATCATAGCAGTGATAGGTTCTCGTGATGCTACCGATGAACAGCTTGAGACTGCCTACAGGGTTGGAAGAGAGATAGCCCTTTCTGACAGGGTGCTTCTTACAGGTGGACTTGGAGGGGTAATGGAGGCTGCGTCAAGGGGTGCTAAGGAGGCTGGCGGGCTTGTGATAGGCATTCTCCCTCAGGAAGAGAAGGGTTGGGCAAACAGGTACGTTGATGTGCCCATAGCTACTGGACTGGGAATTGGAAGAAATGTTATCATAGCACGCACAGCCGATGCATTGGTGGCTGTCGGGGGTGGTTACGGCACTCTTTCAGAAATCGCCTTTGCCCTTCAGTTGGGCAAGCCAGTGGTTGGGATAGGCACATGGCAGATTGAGGGCGTTATAAAGGCACAGACACCAGAGGAAGCAGTCAAAAAAGCACTAAACCTGA
>CAZIIE010000182.1:0-3321 GCA_964539375.1 uncultured Nitrospirota bacterium
TTAATGTCGGCAAGCTCCATAAGCTCCTCATCAATGGTGCAGCTACCCTCGTAATCAAGGTTAGCCTCCGTCACCTTGGCCATATGAAGTTTTGATTTTAAAACCTTCCTGTAAAACATAAATATCCTTAAAAATCAGACAGATTTGCTTTTTTTATAATAAATAAAACAATTTTTATAGACTTTTTATAATAACAGAATGGCCTGGGGGTAATCAAATTCAGGAGTCGGCCAGCTCCTGAATCACCCTATCAATACCCTGGTCAGTATAGTAGGTCTTTACTGAGCTATCTATCCTTTTTATAAGTCCGGTGAGCACCTTTCCAGGTCCTACCTCTATAAAGGTATCAATCCCCGAGTCAACCATGTTCCTGATGGAGTCCTCCCAGAGGAGGGGGCTGTCAAGCTGTTTGACAAGGGATGCCTTTATGCTGTCAACGGTGTTTAAGAATATTGCATCTGCATTGTTTACCACTGGCACACTGGGAGGGTTAAAGGTTATGTTTTTTAGCTCCTCCTGAAGCCTTTTACAGGCATTTATCATTAATGCACAATGGGATGGGGCGCTAACAGCCAGAGGGACTGCCCTTTTGGCACCCATCTCTTTTGCAATCTCCATTGCCTCTTCAACCGCCTTTTTTTCCCCGGCTATCACAATCTGGCCAGGGCAGTTGTAGTTTGCAGGCGCCACATAACCAGAGTTAACCGAAAGACAGGCCTCATCAACCTGGTCTCTTTGAAGTCCCAGTATAGCTGCCATCAGCCCCTTACCCTCAGGTACTGCCTCCTGCATGAACTTTCCCCTTTTTTCAGTGAGCACAACCGCATCCTTAAACCCTATGACCCCTGCTGCAACCAGTGCTGAGTACTCACCAAGACTGTGACCAGCAACAGCCTGGGGCATAATGCCCTTTTTCTGAAGCACCCTGTAGGCCGCAATGCTTGCAGTTAAAAGGGCAGGCTGGGTTCGGAAGGTTCGGTCAAGCTCAGCCTTTGGACCCTCAAAACAGAGCCTTGCCATGTCATAGCCCAGTGCATCAGAGGCTTCCTCAAAGACCTCCTTTGCCTCGGGAAAGTTTTCATAAAGCTCCCTGCCCATTCCCACATACTGGGAGCCCTGTCCAGGAAAAACAAAGGCTATATTCATAATCCCTTAACCTCTTTTACTTTTTTTATTATCTCTGGAACCACCTCAAAGACATCGCCAACAATACCGATGTTGGCTACATTGAATATGGGGGCTTCAGGGTTTTTGTTTATAGCAATGATTATATCAGAGGATTGCATACCCACCAGGTGCTGAACAGCCCCTGAGATGCCGCAGGCAATGTATATCTTCGGGCAAACAGTCTTTCCTGTCTGACCTACCTGATGACTGTAGGGAATCCAGCCCTCATCAACAGCTGCCCTTGATGCACCCACTGCTCCGCCCAGAAGGGTGGCAAGCTCTTCAAGCATCCTGAATCCTTCAGGACCCCCCATTCCCCTGCCACCGGCAACGATAACATCAACCTCCTGAAGGTTTACCTTTGCCTCAGAGGTCTCTTTGTGAGACTCTATAACCCTGGTGCGACAGTTTATCTCACCTACATCTATCTTTACGATTTCGCCCTTTCTACCTTCGTCAAACTCTCCCTTTTTCATAACCCTTGGCCTTACAGTGGCCATCTGGGGACGGTGTTTAGGGCAAAGGATTGTGGCCATGATGTTTCCACCAAAGGCAGGCCTTATCTGGAGAAGATGGCCAGTTTCTTTGTCTATCTCAAGGGATGTGCAGTCAGCAGTAAGGCCTGTCCTTACCCTTGCTGCAACACGGGGAAAGAAGGACCTCCCGATTGGGGTTGCCCCTGTAAGGACTATCTCAGGTTTATACTGGTTGATAAGACGACTTAACAGTTCCACATAGGGGTCATCATTGAAGTGCTCAAAAAGGGGAGAGTCAGCGTGCAGAACCCTGTCTGCACCCCAGTGAATGAGCTGGGCTGCTTCCTCCTCGGTTGAACCAAAAAGTACTGCCGTAAGCTCAGAACCACGCTCATCAGCAAGCCTTCTTCCAACCCCAAGAAGCTCAAGAGACACCTCAGCCACCTTGCCATCCCTCTGCTCAGCCATTACCCATACACCTCTGAACTGGCTGAGGTCAACTCCTTCGGCCCTGTCTTCTTCGGTTTCATACTCCTTTATTGCCCCTTCAGGACAGACACTCAAACAGTTTCTACACATCTGGCAGTACTCTGTTATAAATGCCTTTTCCTCTTTTATCACTATAGCATCATAGGGGCATGAATCAATACAGGATTCACAGCCAGTGCAAAGTTCAGAATCTACTTTAATTCTCATACTCTAACGCCTCCAAAAATAAGAAAATTCTAATCTCTAATCTCTAAATTCTAAACAAATTCCAAATCCCAATCTTCCAAACCCACTATCAACTCAACGAACGCGACCAACGCAATTAACGCACACTATCCCTATTCCCTATCGCCTATTGCCACTACACCACTACACCAATACACCAATATACCAATATACCACCCTCATATACACTTCAAACACCTGAGCTCTTCAATAAGTGCCTGGGCCTGTTCAGCTGCTGTGCCTTCAAGCATCTTTCTATCCTTTTTGACCTCTGGGGCAAAGATATTTTTAACCGCAGTAGGTGAGCCCTTAAGTCCTACCAGTTCCTCTTCAGCACCAATATCTTCATGGGTAAATTTCTTTATTTCAGCCTTTTTGGCTCTCATCTTTCCCTTGAGTGAGGGAAGACGGGGTTCATTTAACTCTCTAACCACGGTAAGTAACACTGGCAGGGGAGATTCAACCACATCGTAACCCTCTTCCATTAGCCTCTGAACCCTGATTTTTTCACTGTTTATCTCCTCTATCTTTTTGACATAGGCGATGTGGGGAATTGAGAGAAACTCTGCCATCTCAGGGCCAACCTGGGCTGTATCGCCATCAATTGCCTGTTTGCCACAGAAAATGAGGTCAAAGCCCAGTTTTCGGGCTGCCTTTGAAAGGGTGTAGGAGGTAGCCCAGGTGTCTGCCCCAGCAAAGGCCCTATCTGTTAGAAGCACAGCTTCGTCAGCACCCATGGAGATAGCCTCCCTCAGGGCATCCTCTGCCTGAGGTGGTCCCATGGTGACAACCGTAACCGTGGTGTCAGATATCTGTTCCTTTATCTGTAAGGCTGCCTCAATAGCATGAAGGTCATAGGGGTTTATAATGCTTGGCACCCCGTCTCTGATAAGGGTATTTGTTTCAGGATTAATCCTTACCTCAGCAGCATCAGGAACCTGTTTTATAAAAACCAGAATCTTCA
>CAZIIE010000183.1:0-3313 GCA_964539375.1 uncultured Nitrospirota bacterium
TATCCCTTTATTGGCTCAGTGGCATTACACACCGATACCCTTCCATCAGGAAGCACAACAATATAATGCCTCCCTGCCTGACATCTCCAGTGCATATCCATATTTGAGGTGCTATATAGATCGATGTAATCCCGAAGGAGCCTGCAGGAATTAAAGATAGGGCTTTCAGGGCTCTTTTTGAGTCTGACGGCCTCAAGGAAGGCATAACGAAGAACAGCCCTCTCATGGTCATCCATCTTAAAATCCTGTAACGATACCCTTATTTCAGCAGCCGAAAGCCTTCCTTCAGCCCTTTCTATTCCGTAAAGGCCAATAAGATAGCCCCATCTTCGGGCAAAACTTACAAGCCCTTCCACCTCATCTGCGTTCTGTGGTGTTATTACACTGAGCAAAAACCTGCCAGAACCGTGTTTCTTTGCAATCCCTGAAAGTCTCTTAAGGTTTTCAATCAGTCTCTTATGCACATCCTCATTTTCACAGCCTGTAAGGGCCATAAACCTATCTGGCCGCAGAGTATCAAGGGATACATAGATATCATCAAGCCCTGCCCTGAATATATCCTCCATCAGGGAAGGATTAAGTAACATCCCATTTGTTTGAAGCCTTACAATAAGGCCATATCTTTTAAAAAGTTCTATTACATCAACTATGTCATCTCTAAGGAGAGGCTCTCCACCTGTTATCACCACGCTCTTAAGGCCTGAAAGCCTCAGGTTTTCAGCCAGAACCCCAATATCCTTTAAAGTTAGTTCTTCAGAGCCCTCTTTTCTCCAGACCAAGCAGTACTGGCAGCGGAGGTTACATCGTCTCGTAATCTGAAACTGACAGTGATAGGGCCTGGTTGAAAATCTCCCGTAAAAGGCAACATAGAGGAGGTATCTTAATTTAAGAAGAAAAGAAGAGGGATTCATCCCTGTGATACAACACCAAAAACATGCCTTGAATTCTCTATCACTATGTTAATCCCCCAGTAGGTAATAACCACGGTAAGTATCAGGAGCATGACAATCCAGGCCAGTTTTCTGCCCTTCCAGCCAAGGGTTACCTTCAGATGAATGGTAAATCCGTAAAGAAGCCAGGACACCAGAGACCATACCTCCACCGGGTCCCATCCCCAGTAACTGCCCCAGAGGTCCTTTGCCCAGATGGCCCCTGCTATTATCATTATGGCCTCGGCGATAAACCCATAGACCACAAACTTGAACATCAGCTCATCTATCACCTCTAAGGCTGGAAACCTCTGATAAAAGGGCCTCTTAATGGGTTTGTTTTCATTGTTGTCTTTCAATATGTATAAAAGTCCCATACCCGAGGCGATTGCATAGGCACCAAAGGCAAGCTGAGCAAAGGCCACATGCACAATTAGCCAGCTACTCTTAAGTGAGGCAATAAGAGGCATGGGGTTTGGAGCCTTCATCATGCCATATCCAAGGAAAAGAAGGCTTGCAGGCACTGTAAAAAGGGCAACCCCCGAAAGTGAACGGTTCTTTATAAATAGATAAATCGTAAAACCTATTGCAAACCAGCCCCCTGTAATGGCATTTTCAAGCTCTCCATTTGCAGGAAAATAACCCGTCCTTGCCCATCGCATTCCAAACACTCCGGTATGTGCAATAAAGGCAGGAATGATTAGGTAGCCTGCAATCCTGAGTAACCTTTCTTTGTTAAATACAAAACCCGTAAGAAGCAGTATGCTTGAAACAGCATAAAGATATATACAGCCCCATACGAGTATATCCTCTATAAGTTTTGTATTCATTTCCCTTACACTGGAGGCCCCTGCTTCTTCTTGGGGCAGTTAACAAAACGATAAAGTCCTGCGAAGAAGGGAAAAAGCAGGTTTAAATTAATTATTTAATTATAACACAACAGACAGGCTCAAAGCCCGAGCTCCTTTACGAGGGTAATACTGCTTCTTAAAAGCCAGCCAAACTCCTTTAAAGACCTCATATCTCTGATGATCTCCAGTATCTTTGATGGCCTCAGATAAAACCTTCGGTAAGCCATCCTGTGTAGCCTGGTAATCTGCGCATCACTCAGGACAGGATGTCTGAAGTAACTATTTGATGTAAAAAAGCCTCCTGAAAACCCCTCGCAGGGCTCTACCCTGATAAGACCCTGTTTTTTGAGCCTCTCATAGCAGACAGTTTCAGGAAGCGGGATAAACCGTGAAAAGACCGCAACCACAGGGTTAAGGGTGATTGCATACTGAATGCTCTGAAGGATACTCTCTTCGGTATCATCAGGAAGACCGATGATAAAAAATGCAGTAGTTGAGATACCCTCTGCCCTGAACCATTCTACTGCCCTCTGTATCTCGTCAAACCCTGGTCTTATGCCTATTGCCTTAAGTACCTCCGGTGAGCCTGACTCCACTCCTATTGATGCCTTATATACACCTGCCCTTTTCATCTTTCTCACCAGTTCATGTGTAAGCCTATCAGCCCTTATGCCGTTTTGAAGGTTTATGGCGATGTTAAGTCCTCTTTTTATTATAAGCTCCAGTATCCTGTCTGCCCTTTCAATATCAAGTGTGAAGTTGTCGTCCACAATATCAATCTGCCTGACCCCGAAATCCTTTACAAGGTACTCTATCTCATCAACCACCGACTCTGGCGACCTTGCCCTGAACCTCCTTCCAAATATGCCCGAGTTACAGTAGGCACATCCAAAGGGGCAGCCCCTTGAGGTAATTATAGGTGCCACTGGATGAAGTCTTGCCCTTGAACGGTAGCTCTTAAGCGGTGGAAGAAGCTGATAGGCAGGAAATGGGAGAAGGTCAAGGTCCTCTACTGGTCCTGCTGGAGGGTTTATCTTTAGTTGGCCATCCTCCATAAAACATATCCCCTCTATATCCTGAAGCCTCTCTCCCATGCAAACCCTTAAAAAGCTCTGCTCACCCTCTCCAATCACTATACAGTAGGGTTTTACCTTTTTATAAATCTCTCTGTAGCAGGTACTTGCCACGGGTCCACCTAATACCACATGAACTCCCTCTTTTATAAGTCCTCTTGCAAGCTGCACTGCCCTTGAGGCATTAATCACATTCATGCTTATACCTACCAGATGGGGTCTTTTATCAAGCACAGCCGTCAAAGGCCCATCCTGTGAAAGAGCAGTTACAGCCTCGTCAATCACCTGAACATCAAAACCCTCCTGCTTAAGCACCGAAGCAAGCATGGCCAGCCCAATTGGTGGATAAAGGGTGGAACGATTAACGCCTCTTGATGAGGGATTTTCAGGATTAATAAGAACTATCTTTCTAAATTCCATCTCTTGTTGTGGGGATTGTAATGCTCAACGATGGGTTTTA
>CAZIIE010000184.1:0-3280 GCA_964539375.1 uncultured Nitrospirota bacterium
ATGCTTGCCCGTCAGGGCATAATAAAAAGGGAAGAGGCAAAAAAGATAATTGATGCTCTTAAGGGCATAGCAAAGGACATAGAGGAGGGCAGGTTTCAATGGAAAAGGGAGCTTGAAGATGTCCACATGAACATTGAGGCTGAGCTTATTAACAGGATTGGCCCGGTTGGTGGAAAGCTCCATACAGCTCGTTCAAGAAACGACCAGGTTGCCCTGGACCTAAGGCTTTATCTTAAAGATGAGATAAGCTCCATCCTGAAGTTAATCAGAAAGCTCCAGAGGGTTTTCCTCAGACTTGCCACAAAGTACAAAACCGCTCCAATGCCAGGTTATACCCATCTTCAGAGAGCACAGCCTGTGACCATTGCTCAGCATATGCTCGCCTATGTGGAAATGCTTGAACGGGACAGGGAACGTTTTCAGGACTGTCTGAAACGGACCGACTCCCTTCCCCTTGGAGCCTGCGCCCTGTCAGGCACAACACTACCCATTGACAGAAAATATGTGGCAAAACTTCTCGGGTTTTCCCGAATAAGCCTAAACAGCATGGATGCAGTTTCAGACAGAGACTTTGCCATAGAGTTTATCTTTTGCTGCTCGGTTCTCATGATGCATCTGAGCAGGCTTTCAGAGGAACTCATCCTTTGGGCAACCGAGGAGTTTGGCTTTGTGGAGCTTCCCGATGCCTTCTGCACAGGCTCAAGCATCATGCCCCAGAAGAAAAACCCGGATGTTGCCGAGCTACTGAGGGGCAAAACTGGCAGGCTTTACGGTGACCTCATCTCACTGCTTACTCTTATGAAGGCACTGCCCTTAACCTACAACAGGGATATGCAGGAAGACAAACCCTCCGTGTTCAACGCTGCTGATACCCTGAAGGCATCCCTCGGTGTGCTTATTGAAATGCTTCCCAGGGTAAGGTTCAAGACCCCTCGCACTGCCGAAGCAGCTACAGGGGGCTACTCCCTTGCCACTGACATTGCTGAGTACCTTGTTAGAAAGGGGGTGCCCTTTCGTAAGGCCCATGAGATTACAGGGCAGGTGGTCAGCTATGCCATCCAGCTAAACAAGGGGCTCCATGAGCTTGATATAAAGGATTTTAAGAGATTCTCCGATGCCTTTGAAGAGGATGTCCTTGGGCTTTTTGAGCTTAAAAAGGCACTTTCAAGAAGGGCATCCCTTGGGAGCACCTCCTTTGAGGAGGTCAAAGGCCAGATAGAGCTATGGAAGGAACGGCTTAAGGGATGAAGAGGTTACTGGCATTATTTTTTATAATGCTCTTTTTCATATCATCGTTAACAGGCTGTGGCAAAAAGGGCCCACCCACATTGAAAGAACCTGAGAAAGGAACCTACAATGAAAGAGCTGATTGAAAGGGCTGTCAGAAACTCCATAGAACTTAAAGAGACCTTCTTCAATGAATACGCCGATACCATCATTGAGGTATCCCAGCTCATAGCTGACGCCTTTAATGAGGGGAGAAAGCTTCTGCTTTTTGGAAATGGTGGTTCAGCCACCGATGCCTCTCACATTGCAGCGGAGTTTGTAAACCGTTTCAAGAGAGAAAGGCCAGGGCTGCCAGCCATTGCCCTTAACACTGACATAGCAGTGATCACCTCCATCGCAAATGACTACGACTACTCCGAGGTCTTTTCCCGACAGCTGAGAAGCCTTGCCCAGGAAGGAGACATAGTGATAGCTATCAGCACAAGTGGTGGGTCAAAGAATGTGCTAAAGGCAATGGATGTGGCAAAGAAAAAGGAGCTCACCGTTATTGCCTTTACAGGGAAAAGGGGCAAAAAGATGGCTGCAAAGGCCCGCTATGCCTTTGTTGTCCCCTCTTCAGATACACCAAGAATTCAGGAGGTCCATATCACCCTCGGACACATCATCTGCGAACTGGTTGAAGAGATACTCTTTGAGCTTCCAGGGAAATGAGCAGTTTAAGGGTTATCGGGATTGACCCTGGCACTATCTTTTGTGGCTATGGACTGGTAGAGCGGGACAGCAAAAAAAACCTCATCCATATTGACTCTGGTGTTATAAGACTTCCCCGCCAGAGGCCCCTTTCAGAAAGACTTAACATCCTCTATGACAGGCTTCTGGAGCTCATAAATCAATACCAGCCCCAGGAAGGGGCAATTGAAAAGGTTTTTTTTGCAAAAAGCATAAACGGCGCCCTCGGACTTGGCCATGCAAGAGGAGTGGCGCTCCTTGCCCTTGCTAAAAAGGGAATCGGGGTTAAGGAATACTCACCCAATGAGGTAAAAAAATCAGTGGTTGGATATGGAAAGGCAGAAAAACATCAGGTGCAGAGGATGGTAAAGACCATTCTTTCTCTTTCCGAGGAACCTTCCCCTGACAGTGCTGATGCCCTTGCCATTGCCATCTGCCATCTTAATACAACCAGATTTTAGACACCTCCAAGGGCCTTCCTCAGGGCCTCCTCGTAGCCCTCAGGCTCAAAACCAAACTGCTTCCTGATACTATCTCTGTCGGTTATGTTGTCAACCTGAAGTAGCTCAATCTGCTCGGCGGTCACCGGTGGAGTCTTAATGCCGATAAAGGAGGCAAGTCTGCCTATGGGAAGCCCTGCCTTAACAATAGCCTTTGGCATATGAATAATGGGTTTTTTAACTCCAAGAAGCCTCATCACGGTTCTTAAAATCTCGTTATAAGTAAGATGCTCTGGCCCTCCAAACTCAATTGTCTTTCCCACAAAGTTCTCATCCTCCATCGCCCTGAGAAAACAACTGACCCAGTCATCAACCGACAGGGGCTGAAGCCTTGCCTCACCCCTGCCAGGCACAGGCACCACAGGGAAATGGTTTATAAGCTCAAGGAGGTTTTCTGTAAATCCATCCCCCCTTCCAATGATAAGGGAGGGCCTGAATATGATATAGGGTATGCCCGAGGCCTTAACAATCTCTTCAGCCTCAGCCTTTGTCTTTGAGTACTTAAAGGGAGATTTGGGGTCTGCCCCAAGGGCAGACTGATAGAAAAAGAGTTTCACCCCTTCCTTTTTTGCCTCCTCAACAAGATTGTAGGTGCCCTCCACATGGGCCTTGTGAAAGCTCAATGAAGGGCTTTCCTGAATTATACCAACCAGGTTTACCACCACCTCTACATCCTTTAAGGCACCCTTAAGGGTCTCAGCTCTGGTAATGTCCCCAAGATGGGGCCTGTATCCCTCACTGATTGCCCTTTCAGCCTTATCCTCGGAACGCACTAAAAGGGTAATATCTGCCCCTTTTTCCTTTAGTTTCCTGCAGAGGTGGCT
>CAZIIE010000185.1:0-3273 GCA_964539375.1 uncultured Nitrospirota bacterium
ATAAAAATGTGGATACTCCTTACATTAGCATCGGCCTTTTCACTTGCCACCTCTGATGCACTTACAAAAAGGGTGCTTAACAGAGAAAATGAGCTTATGGTCGCCTGGCTGAGGCTCCTTTTTTCTCTGCCCCTACTGATATTGATCTTTCCCTTTATAGACCTGCCAGAAACAGACTGGCAGTTCTGGTCAGCCTTCCTTTCGGCTCTTCCCCTTGAGATTCTCGCTCTGATACTTTATGTAAAGGCCCTGAGGCTTTCACCAATGAGCCTTACCCTCCCCTTTCTATCCCTTACACCGCTTTTTTTAATTATCACCTCAAGGTTGTTGATTGGTGAAAGGGTAAGCATGCAGGGAGCAGCAGGTATTTTGCTCATTGTCACAGGCAGTTACACCCTGAACATATCAAGCATAAAAAATGGTCTCTTAGAGCCAGTCAGGGCGATATTCCGTGAGAGGGGGTCGGTCTACATGATTTTGGTTTCCTTTATCTACAGCATTACCTCAACCCTGGGAAAGATAGGAGTTCAGCACTCATCGCCTGTCTTTTTTGGAACAACCTACTTTATGGCCGTTACACTGGCACTCACACCCTTTGTGTATCTTAAACTCAAAGGAGGTATAACAGAAAGGTTAAAGAGGGACTGGAAGCTGGTTATTCTTCCAGGTCTGTTCTTTGGTCTTATGATACTTACCCATATGTTTGCCATTGAGGTGGCAAAGGTCTCCTATATGATATCCCTTAAAAGAACGAGCCTTCTCATAGGCTCTCTCTATGGGTTTTTATTTTTTGGTGAAAAAAGGGTGCTGGAGCGGCTTCTTGGCGCAGTGCTAATGTTTTCAGGCCTTGTACTTATAGTTAACGCAGGTTAAATGAAGGAGCTAATTCAGTGTCCAAAGTGGGGATCTTCATCTTTTATGCTATAATTAAAAATGAGTTTAAGATTTCTTGCTGATGTGAATATTGAAAAACAGTTAATAGATTTCTTAAGAAACTCAGGATATAATGTAAAGTGTATTTCAGAGATAGATTGTCAAATGGAAGATGAGGAACTGCTATCTCTTTCTAATAGGGAAAAGAGGATAATTTTAACAAATGACAAAGATTTTGGAGAATTAATATTCTATCAACAGAAAGCAACTTCCGGAATCATCCTGATAAGAATTAAGGGTCAGGTTGTTCATGAAAAATTGAAAATGCTGAAAGAGCTTTTGAAAAACCACAAAGAAGATATCAAAGGAAATCTTATTTTAATTAGCAAAAATAAAATAAGAATCAGGCATCCATTCGGGAGACAAAATGAATGAAGAAAAACTTTTAAAAAGGATTGAGATTAATCCCCGAATTATGCTCGGTAAACCTGTAATTAAAGGTACCCGTTTACCAGTTGAGATTATAGTTGAAAAAATTGCCTATGGAGAAACATTCAGGGATATCATGGAAGAATATCCCTTTTTAAAAGAAGATGACATTAAAGCAGCACTCCTTTATGCTGCTAAAAGTATCTCTCTGGAGGAAGTCTTCAGTCTGTAACTACTAATTTAAGTGCCAGTTGTAGCTGTAAAGCAGTTATGATTTCAGAGTAATTTCAATGCCCTCTTTACTACATTGTCAACACTAAAGCCGTATTTTTCAAAGATCACCTTATAGGGTGCAGAGGCACCGAAGCGGTCAACCCCTATAACATCACCCTCTGAACCAACATACTTATACCAGCACAGTGTTGCACCTGCCTCAATGGCAAGTCTCTTTGTGACCTCTGGGGGCAGCACCTTTTTTCTGTAAGACTCAGACTGCTCCTCAAAGAGCCTGAAGGATGCCATGTTTACCACCCTTGCCTTAATACCCCTTTCTTTTAATGCCTCAAAGGCATCAAGGGCGAGATGAACCTCAGAGCCTGAGGCAATGAGGATTATATCAGGCCTTTCATCTGAATCAGCAAGGATGTAAGCACCCCTTTTTATACCCTTTTCCGAGGCATACCTCTTTCTGTCAATCACTGGAACCTTCTGTCGGGTAAGTATCAATGCTACAGGTCCCTGCCTGTGCTCAAGCGCAATCTTCCATGCCTCTCTTGCCTCGTTTGCGTCAGCAGGCCTTATCTCGGTGAAGTTTGGTATCAGCCTTAACGATGATAGCTGCTCAACAGGCTGATGAGTAGGACCGTCCTCACCAAGGCCGATTGAATCGTGGGTAAACACATAGATGACATGCTGCCCCATCATTGCAGCAAGACGAATTGAAGGACGCATGTAATCAGAGAATATAAGAAAGGTTCCACCATAGGGAATCACCCCACCGTTTAGAGCCATACCATTAAGGGCTGCACCCATTGCGTGTTCTCTTACGCCAAAATGAAGATTCCTGCCCTTCTTTTTAAGACCAAAATCCGGGTATTTCTTCAGATAGGTATTGTTTGAGGGGGCAAGGTCTGCTGAGCCACCAATCAGGTTTTCAACCCTTTCAGCCAGAACATTTAAAACCTTTCCAGAGGCAGAACGGGTTGCTATGGGGCCATCTTCTGGTGAGAATAAAGGAAGTTCACTGTCCCATCCCTCGGGCAGAATACCCTCGGTAAACTCAACAAACTTCCTGTAAAGCTCTGGGTAGGCCCTTTTGTATCTTTTTAAAAGCTCCCTCCACCTCTTCTCCTCATCCTTACCCTTCTGGACAGCCTTTCTCATATGCTTCAATACTCTGTCAGGCACATAGAACCTTCGGTTTTCAGGCCATCCGAGGTTTCTCTTTGTAAGCCTTATCTCCTCCTCACCAAGGGGAGCACCGTGGGACTCGGGGGTGTCCTGTTTGTTAGGGCTCCCATAGGCAATGCGAGTTCTTGCAATGATAAGCGACGGTCTTTTCTTTTCCTTTTTAGCCTCTCTTATAGCCCTCTCTATTGCCTTAAGGTCATAGCCATCCACTTTTTGCACATGCCAGCCATAGGCCAAAAACCTCTTTTCCACATCCTCTGTAAAGGCAAGGTCGGTTGAGCCTTCAATGGTAATCTTATTGTCTGAATAGAGATAGATAATCTTTCCAAGCCCAAGGTGGCCTGCCAGAGAGGCAGCCTCTGAGGCCACTCCCTCCATTATGTCTCCATCACTGCAGATTGCGTAAATATTATAATCAACCACAGGAAAGCCCCTGCGGTTAAAGTATTCACTGAGATATTTTTCAGCAATAGCCATCCCCACACCTGTAGCAAAGCCCTGCCCCAGGGGGCCTGTTGTGGTCTCCACCCCTGTGTCAGGGTCATACTCAGGATGGCCAGG
>CAZIIE010000186.1:0-3270 GCA_964539375.1 uncultured Nitrospirota bacterium
AGCCCCTTTGAGATTTTACCCAAACCTAAGCTCTCTTTTATTTAACACATAGCATTCATAAGGCCTGCCAGCCTGTTAAAGAAGAGGGCTGACAGACCTATTTTGAAGCCTCAATGGCAATCCTTTTCGTCTTCAGATGCTCTGCCTTGGGAATTCTAAGGCTGAGCACTCCAGCCCTGTACTGAGCCTTTATGTTGTCACGGTCAATGTCATCAAGGACGCGGAAAGTCCTGCTGTAACGGCAGGAGCCAAACTCACTGTAATCCTCATTCATTCCCTCAACAGGCTCCATCCTCGCCTCGGCTGTTATGGTCAGGATGTCGCGGTTTACAGTGACATCAATGCTGTCCTCTGAAGCTCCTGGAAGGTCAGCAAGCATGAGATAGTGGTCTTCCCTTTCAATTATATCAATAGCAGGTGTTAGGTTTTTGAGCTCATCCTTTAAGAGTTTACCCATAACAACACCCCCTTTCATGATAGGATTTGGAAGCTGTTACTTTTCAGCCTCAATGGTTATCTTCTTTGGTTTGTCCTTTTCAGCACGGGGAACCTCAATGGTAAGTATGCCCTTCTGATACCTTGCCTTTATACCCTCAAGCTCAGCCCTGAAAGGCAGATTGACCGTCCTTGTGAAGTCTCCCTCAAACCTTTCCTTCAGATGGTATCTCTCCTTTTCCTTAAGCTCAAGGGGTTTCCTTGTGCCCCTGATGGTTATGGTATCTTCATGGGCTGTAATATCAATCTCATCAGGGTTAACGCCAGGAAGCTCTACCTGAACAACCGCCTTTTCTGCATTGCTCATAAGGTTTACCCTTGGATAGGCAGCCTCAGCCACCTCACCATACTGACCGAATAGCTGGTCAAACTCCCTGTGAAGTCTGTTAAACTCCCTCTCTACTTCCCTGAGCATCCTCCAGGGGTCAAGTCCTCTCTCAATATCCCTGATTAACATTGCAACCACCTCCTTTTATTTAATTGAGCCTGTTAAACAGACTCTAATTTATTAAATTTCAATATTCAAAAAATCTTTCAACCCCGATACATAACCAACGAAAATCAGCTATTTTCGGGGTCTGGGGCGAAGCCCCCAGAGTAAAACCCTCGGACTTCTTGAACAGTCTCTTTAATTCTCTGAGACACAACCCCGCAAAATTTGTTGTTATCAAAGTTTCTACTATATTAAAAGCAAGCTACATGCCAATTTTAAAAAAACAAATAAAAACAAAGAGTTAGAGCTGTTTAATATGATTTTGGTCTTCAATGGTAGGCCATTATGACCTAACTGTAATTTCCAGTCATTGATGGTCTGATTAAGGGGTTGTTTGAGAATTGAGATGATTCTGAAGGGATGGTTTCAAGGGGTCAAATTTTCCCAAATGGGTCATTTTGGCCTATTGTTATATTTATTGAGTTTTCTCCTTATAGTTCTGAGTCCTATTTGAAGGATACGGGCAGCCTGGCTTCGGTTGCCGCCTGTGTGGCGAAGGGTCTCCTTTATCAGGAGTTCCTCTGCCTTCGCAAGGGGAGTGCCGATTGGTATAAAGACGCCCTCCCCTGGCTTTTCCCTATCGGTGGAGGCGGAAAGCTCCTTCAGGGTTGATTCATCAAGATGGGGCAGGATATCAACAGGAAGCACCGGTCGCTTTCTTGGCGCAAAGAAGGTTGCAACCCTTGTCATCAGGTTGCGGAGTTCTCTGATGTTGCCCTTCCAGGCCAGTCGTTCAAGCAGGTCTATAGAGCCATTTGAAAGCTCGGGAAAGGGTGGCTGAAGCCCGAGTTCAGAGAGTGCACGATGGAAGAAGTGGATAGAAAGAAGCGGGATGTCCTCCTTTCTTTCCCTGAGAGGGGGAAGCTGTAGTCGGAGAACATTTAGCCTGTAATATAGGTCATCCCTGAAAAGGCCTTCCTCAACTGCCTTGTGGAGCTGTCTTCGGGTGGCAGCCACAACACGAACATCAACCTTAATGGGACGCTCACCTCCAATACGGTAAATCTCCCCTTCTTCAAGCACCCTCAGTAGCTTCACCTGTAAAGACAGGGGCATATCACCAATCTCATCAAGAAAGAGAGTGCCTCCACTTGCAAGCTCAAATTTGCCTCTATGAGTCCTGAGTGCCCCTGTGAATGCACCCCGTTCATGTCCGAAAAGCTCACCTTCTATCAAGGTGTCAGGGATTGCACCACAGTTGACAGCTACAAAATTACCCTCTCTCCTTGGGCTCAGGAAGTGGATTGCTCGGGCTGCAAGCTCTTTTCCAGTGCCAGTTTCACCTGTTATTAGAACAGGCTGCTCAGAACTGGCTATGCGGGGCAGGGTCATCATTATCCTTTTCATCTGGGGGGAGCGGAAGATTATGTAGGGTTGGAGCTGCTTAACATAGGGCTCAACAGGGGTAAGGGACCTGCTTCCAGGTGAGTTAGTGTAGGAGGAGATATTAAGGGCAATCCTGTGGGGATTAAGGGGTTTTAAATAGATATCATAAATATCCTCTAAATCCTCTTCTTCAAGTCCTGCCAGTTCAGAAGGCTCAGCCATCAGTATAATCTTTGGCCTGTCTGCGTTGTTTTTGAAGGCATTGATTATCCTGTCAAGGTCAGTATGGGTTTTAAAGGATAAAAAGAGATAATCAAAATTATCCTTTCCTGATAATTCATTCAGTCTTGAGCTCTCCTTTGTCGTGTAGAGCTCAGCACCATGGGGTGCCATGGCCTCTATAAATGACTCAAGAACCCCTTCGTCCTCATCAACAACAACAATGGAAAGTCCCCTGATTCCCGAGATTATTGCACCTTCCCTTCTGTCCATAATATTGATTATAAAAACCCTCTGAGTAATTATGCAAAAAGAAAGACCTATCTAAAGGCACATAAAGGAGAATTTAGTTTGGAAACAAAAAATAAGATTTAAAAAAATCAAAATATCCCCTTTTATGGGAATCTAATGGAGATTAAACAACAGCAATAGGGATTATCTGGACTTGATGGTCTAAGAGGTTTCTTATTATATATGAATTAGCACTCCTCTAATAAGAGTGCTAATAATACCTCTTTTTAAAACCTGACATTCAGGGGATTCTTTTCAGAAGGGCACCTCCAGATTACCTGAATTGGATAATTAAGGGTAAATTTTGCTGAAGGATTCAAAAATGAAACTGTTTAAGAAACCAAGGATTTACTCAAAGGGGCTCCGCCCCTTTGAACCCCATATTTTAAAGGCTATAGGCTATAGGCTGAAGGCCACAGGGTACGAAAACTTCAGCCTTAAGCCTA
>CAZIIE010000187.1:0-3229 GCA_964539375.1 uncultured Nitrospirota bacterium
GGAGTTTTCTTCTGAGCAGTGGGCCTATTTAGCCGCTCTGTGGCATGACCTTGGTAAGTACTGCCAGGAATTTCAGAGGATGCTTCAGGGTGCTGCCGATGAGGATGCCCACATTGAAACCACAAGGGGCAGGGTTGACCACTCCAGTTCAGGCGCAATTTATGCCATCAAGAGGTTTGGCACCCCTGGCAGGATACTGAGTTACATAATTGCAGGACACCATGCAGGACTTCCTGACTTTCAGAGCCCAGAGGCAGGCAACCGAAGTTTGATTTACAGGCTTCAGAAAGAAGACCTCCTCAAAAGGGTTGACCTTTCAAGCATCCCTGAGGAGATACTTTCTCAACCGCGACCGACACAGAGGTTCAGAACCCGGGATGGTCATGCCCTCTGGATAAGGATGCTTTACTCCTGTGTGGTGGATGCCGATTTTCTTGACACAGAGGCATTTCTTGAACCTGAAAAGGCTAACCTTCGTAAGGGATATCCTGAAATAGAAGACCTTCTTCCTCTTTTTAACGAATACATGAAAGACAAACAGGCTTCATCGCCTGATACACCTGTTAACAGACAAAGGTCTAATATCCTCAGGCAGTGCATAGAAAAGGCCACCATGAGGCCCTCCATATTTACCCTTACTGTGCCCACAGGCGGTGGTAAGACCCTCTCTTCAATGGCCTTTGCCCTGAACCATGCCAGGGCGCATGGCAAAAAAAGGGTCATCTATGTCATCCCATACACAAGCATCATAGAGCAGACAGCAGATCAGTTCCGTAAAATATTTGGCGATTGTGTAATTGAACATCACAGTAACATTGATGTCGCTGACGAAGCACATGAAGACCTGCGAAGCCGCCTTGCCTCAGAAAACTGGGACGCCCCTGTCATTGTTACAACAACGGTGCAGTTCTTTGAATCCCTGTTTTCAAACCGTCCCAGCCGATGCAGGAAACTCCATAATATTGTCAATTCTGTGGTGGTCCTTGATGAGGTCCAGTTACTGCCACCTGAGTTTTTGAATCCCATCCTTCATGTCATAAAGGAACTGCACCAGAATTACAGGGTTACCTTTCTTCTGAGCACTGCCACACAGCCTGCCCTTAAGGCACAAAAAGGCATGGACTACCATTTTGAAGGACTTGAAGACACCGTAGAAATTATTGACGACCCTGAAAGCCTATATCAAACATTTAAACGGGTGGAGATTGAAAGGCCATCGTCCCTTGACCCCGTCTCCTGGGAAGCCCTTGCTAAGGAATTACAAAAACATGACAGGGTCCTCTGCATAGTAAACCGAAGGGACGACTGCCGTAGGCTTTATGAACTGATGCCGGAGGGCACCTATCATCTTTCTGCCCTTATGTGCGGGGCACACCGTTCACGGGTGATTGCTGAAATAAAACAAAGACTCAACAATGGACAACCAACACGTGTTATCAGCACCCAGTTGGTGGAGGCAGGGGTTGACCTTGATTTTCCTGTGGTGTATCGTGCCATGGCAGGGCTTGATTCCATTGCCCAGGCAGCGGGCAGGTGTAACCGTGAGGGCCTTCTGGACAGAGGACTGGTGAAGGTCTTTGTCCCACCAAGCAAGATTCCCCCTGGTTATCTAAGGCAGGCTGGCGATATTGCCAGAAGGCTTATTACAGAAGTGGATACAGATATCCTTTCACCTCAGACATTTGACCTGTACTTCAGAGAACTCTACTGGGTCCAGGGTGAAAACCTTGACAAACAGGGTATACTTGGCCTTCTAAGACCAAACCCAGAACTCAAATTCAGTTTTTACACCGCAGCACGAAGGTTCCGTATCATTGATGATTCCCTTTACAGGCCTGTTGTGGTCAGGTATGGTGAGGGAGAAAGGATTATTGACCTTCTTGGCAGCCGTGGTCCTGAAAGGTGGCTTTTAAGGAAGGCACAGAGGTATGTGGTAAACCTGCCAAGGTATGTGCATGAGCAACTGCTTGTTAGCGGTGATATAAGAGAGATACACCCTGGCATATTCGTTCAGCAGACTGTAGGGATGTACAGGGAAGACATAGGGTTTGACCCTGAACGGGCAGGCATACAGGAGCCTGATGAACTTATAATATGAAAAATCATCAAAGGGGGTGATGTTATGGAAAAAAGCGGTCCCTTCAGAATTAAGGTCTGGGGAGATTATGCCTGTTTTACCCGTCCTGAGATGAAGGTGGAAAGGGTCTCCTATGATGTGATGACCCCTTCTTCAGCAAGGGGCATCCTTGAGGCTATTCTGTGGAAGCCTGCCATCAGGTGGATTATTACCCGTATTGATGTCCTCAAACCAATCAAATGGGTATCTGTCAGAAGAAACGAGGTTGGCTCTGTAATGTCACCACGCTCAAAGGGGATATTCATTGAAAACGACAGGCAGCAGAGGGCGGGTCTCTTTCTCAAGGATGTTGCCTATGTGATTCATGCCTATTTTGAGATGACACCCCGTGCGGGCAAAGAGGACAATGTAACAAAGTTTACAGAGATGTTCCTCAGAAGAGCAGAAAAAGGACAGTGCTACCACCGTCCTTATCTTGGCTGCAGGGAGTTTGCCGCAGAATTTGAGATTTACAAAAACGGTAGAGCCCTTCCAGAACCCATAAAACACTCGCAGGACCTCGGCTGGATGCTCTATGACATCCGGCATGACAACAGCAAAGACGACGAAAAAGGGCACTTCTGCACAGAGGCGTGCCGTCCTGCCTTTTTCAGGGCGGTTATGGAGGACGGCATTATCAGGGTGCCCCATCCTGACAGTGAGGAGGTGAAGTGGTGATACTACAGGCACTTCAGAGGTATTATGAAAGAATACCAGATGCCCCCACTCCTGGGTTTCAATATGTAGAGATACCCTTTTTGATAGTCATCAACCCTGACGGCTCATTCGTTGATATAATGGATACACGCACAGGTGAAGGAAAAAGGAAAAGGGGCAGGAAGTTTCTTGTTCCAAAGCCTGTCAAGCGTAGTAGTGGCATCTTGCCAAACCTTCTCTGGGACAACCCGGCCTATGTCCTTGGCGAACCCTCTCAGGGCAAAAATAAAGACACAGAAAGACTCAAAAAGCAATTTGAAAGTTTTATATCAAGAATCAAAGAGGTCTTTCCTGCCCCTGAGAGACCTCCAGAAATAGATGCGGTCCTGAAGTTTCTTACCCTACATAAAAAGGAGGCCACTAAACATCCTCTCTGGGAAGATATAAAAACCACAG
>CAZIIE010000188.1:0-3219 GCA_964539375.1 uncultured Nitrospirota bacterium
TCGTTGCCTATGCAGACAATCTACTAAATGGTGACAAAGAGGTAAGCTTTGAGGAATCCCTGGAGCGTTTCAAAAAAATACTCGGCCCTGAACATCCTGCTATAAAAAGATACATTGAGCTTCACAATGAGATAGAGTCATGGAAAGAAAAATAGCCCTTCTCTGTTTTATTACTTTTCTTCTTCTTACATCCTTTCTGCCCTCAGAGGCTGTCACTAAGAAAGAGGTCTTCCGATATGACCTTAAATGGATAGGCATCAAGGCAGGTACCGCCACACTTAGCTTTATCTACGATAACGAGCGTGTTACGGTTAGTTCAAGGGCAGAGTCTGCTGACTGGGTTTCTGTTTTTTACAGGGTTGATGACAGGGCAAAAAGCACCCTTACCAAAAGGTCCTGCTCTGATGGCACAATAAGGTGGCTTTCTGAAAACTACAGACTAAAAATCAGAGAGGGTCGTCACAGAAGAGATAAAGAGACCCTATTTTTCCACGACCCACCAAAGGCAAGATTTATAGACCATCTTGAAGGTGAGGAAAAGCTCTTTGATATAACAGATGATACCTATGACCCTTTATCCGGTTTTTTTATCTTAAGACAGAAGGAGATTAAGGATGGCAAGGATATTTTCCTTAAGCTTTTTGACAGCAAAAAGCTCTATGATGCAAGGGTCAAAGTGCTTGGCAAAGAAAGGGTAAAGACCAGAGCAGGAACCTTTGAAACAGTGGTGGTTGAGCCTGAGTTAAAATCAGAGGGTATATTTCAGAGAAAGGGCAAAGTGGTTATATATCTTACTGACGATGAAAGACATATACCGGTTCTGTTAAAATCTAAGGTGTTGATTGGCTCAGTGGTGGCAGAGTTGACAGAGATAGAGGAGGCAGGGAGTAAATAGGCTAAAGGCTATAGGCTGAAGGCTACAGGCTGAAGGTGATAGTAATTAGTGTAATGCGTTGATTGCGTTCATTGCGTTGATAGCGTTTATTGCGTTTATTGCGTTTATCGAGTTAATCGCGTTAATCGAGTTTATCGCGTTCGTTGCGTTGGTGGTAAGTTTTGAAAATTGGGATTTGGAATTTGTTTAGAGTTTAGGATTTAGAGATTAGAATTTAGTTATTAAAATCAGGAGGGGTTATGCACATAGGAATCATTGGTACAGGTTATGTAGGTCTGGTAACAGGGGCATGTTTTGCCGAGTTTGGTGTATTTGTCACCTGTGTTGACAAGGATGAAAAAAAGATAGAGAAGCTTAAAAAATCTGAAATTCCCTTTTACGAGCCTGGCCTTGAGGAGCTTGTAAAAAGAAACATCCGTGATGGCAGGCTCAAGTTCAGCACTGAGATAAAGGATGCTGTTGAGGAGTCCCTTGCAATCTTTATAGCTGTCGGCACACCTCCAAGGGGTGATGGCTCAGCAGACCTCAGTTATGTGGAGGCTGTGGCAAAAGAGATTGCTGCCCATATGGATTCCTACAAGGTAATAGTTACCAAATCCACCGTTCCAGTCGGCACAGGCAAATGGATAAAGGAGATCATCAACAGAAATCTCAATGGAAAGGTCAATTTTGATGTTGCCTCAAACCCCGAGTTTTTACGGGAGGGTTCAGCTATTGAAGACTTTATGAGGCCTGACCGTGTTGTGCTTGGAGCTGAAAGCCCCCAGGCAATAGCCATACTGAAGGACCTTTACCGCCCCCTTTACCTGATTGAGACTCCCTTTGTGATAACCAACATAGAAACTGCAGAGCTTATCAAATATGCATCCAACTCCTTTCTTGCCACAAAGATATCCTTTATAAACGAGATTGCCAACCTCTGTGATGCCGTGGGTGCTGATGTCCATGTGGTGGCAAAGGCAATGGGCCTTGACAAGAGGATTGGACCAAAGTTTCTTCATCCAGGCCCTGGCTTTGGTGGCTCCTGCTTTCCTAAAGATACAAGGGCATTGCTACATCTTGCCACAGAACACAGGGTTGAACTCGGTATTGTAAAGGCCACCATAGAAGCCAATGAGCGCCAAAAGGAGCTGATGGTTCAGAAGATAAAAACCATACTTGATGGGCTTGAAAACAGGGTCATCGGGGTGCTTGGCCTTTCCTTTAAACCAAACACCAATGACATAAGGGAGGCACCTGCCCTTTATATTATTGAGAGTCTTAAAAGGGAAGGAGCAACAGTAAAGGCCTATGACCCTGTGGCAATGGAGGAAACCCGACAGGTCTTTCCAGATATTATATACGAGGAGGATGTCTATTCTGTTTCTGAAGGAGCTGATGCTTTAGTGCTTGTTACAGAGTGGAATCAGTTCAGAAACCTTGACCTTGAAAGGCTCAAGCAATCCATGAGAACACCGAACTTCTTTGACCTAAGAAATGTCTATGAGCCTGATATTATGAGGGAGAAGGGCTTCAATTATTACTGCGTGGGCAGAAACCATTCATAGGTGCTTCAGGTCATCTTCAGGCTCTACCTTTTTCTCCATTCTCTGAAGGGACTTCTCAAGAAAATCCCTTGCCATGTCCTTTCCAGCAAGGCCAAAGGCAAGGGACAGGGCAAAGACAATGCCACCAAACAGTATTGTAAAGGCAATTACCACCGTGTCTTTTCCAATTCCAAGCTGCTCAAGCGCCATAGTGACTGTAAGCAGCATTATGGCTATCCTGATACCGTTATAGAGTAATCCCGAGTGTTTAATCCCCCTGTTTACCGAAGTTATAAGAACAGCCCTGCCTATAAAATTACTTAGTATGTAGCCGATAATTATCAGTACAATCGCCACAATCAGATTTGGCAGATAGAGGAAAAATCTCTCAATCAGGTTTTCAATGGCATCTATCTTCAGGCTGTAAAGAGACATGATTATAAAAATCAAAAGCACAAGGGAGTAAGCACCTTTACAGATGATATTTGATGGACTGTCCCTGAGCCCTCCCTTTTGTATAAGGTCTGTAAGGCCTGTCCTCTTACAGAGATTGTCAATATTCAGAAGCTCCATCGCCTTCTGAAGCACAGCCTTTACAGCCCAGGCCACAATCAGCCCTACCCCGAAGACGATTATTGCACTTAGAAGATTGGGTAAAAACTCAACCACCCTGTGGAAAAGGCTCCTGAAGGGCTCAGCTATTACCTTATCAAAAAAGGTGTTCATCCAATCACCTCCTATTGCCTTTCTTCCTCTTCAAACCACCTATCTATAAGATACTCCTTTTCCTGCTCAAAG
>CAZIIE010000189.1:0-3171 GCA_964539375.1 uncultured Nitrospirota bacterium
CTTTCACCTAAGAAGTTCAAAGATTGGCATTTCTAAATAATCTCCTCTAAAAACACCGAGGCTATCTCCCTGTCTCTGTCTCTTGGTGGTTTTGTATCATCAAAAAAGGGCACCTCATAGACAGGCTTTCCCTGAAGAGTATCAGTAAACCCCTTAATCACATCCTCTGTAACTGAGACGATATCTGCCTTGTTAAACACTACCATATGCACATCCATACCAAGCCCCCGAAGGTCTCTTATAATATCCGCACCCTCCATGATGGAAAGTTCATCGTAATTAAGGACAAGCACAATCCTTGTAAGCAAGCTATCTGTAAGAAGCCCGAGCATACGCTCAGAAAACTCCCTCTGCTCCTTTAGCTCCCTGATAACCAGGTCTTCCTCCTCAGTAATGGATACGCCCTCCTGAAAGGCCTCCCTGCCCTTTATGTGTGCAATCTCTGCCCTCCGCTGAAGTATCTTTTTTCTAAGCCCTTTGAGCTTGTCAATCCACCGCACAGTGGTGACAGGAAGTGAAAAGAGCCTCATGGTAAGCCCTGTTGGAGGAGTGTCAATCACAATGTAGTCAACCTTCTCTGAGTGGCTTTTTACAATACTGTCAAAGGCGCTTAAAAGGGCAAACTCCTCCATCCCAGGTGAATGCTTCAGCACATCAAACATATCCTCAAGCCCTAAAACGGTCAGGTAACGGTAGGTTGACTTCATCTTCTCTGTAGTCTGATGAAGAAACCTCCTCAGGTATTCAGCCCCGTCCACCTCTTCAACATAAAACCCCTCTCTCAGCTCCTTCATCCCCTTAACAGGTGGAAGCCCAAAAAAGTCAAACACATTGTGGGCAGGGTCAAGGGAGGCAAGATAGACCCTGTGTGACCTGCTTGAAAGCAGAGAGGCAAGGCTTGCCGAAAGTGTAGTCTTTCCTACCCCTCCCTTACCAAGAAACAGTATCAGCCTCTTCATCGCATCTATCCAAAGTCAAGCACACCAAAGAACTCGGCCAGACGGTCATCAAGTCCCTGTGAACGGGCAAGCATAACCATAAGCTCCCGCTCCATATAGGGTAGCACTGCCACCCCCACAAAAGATGCCGGTGCTGGAAGCCCCACCAGTGAGCCAACCATCACAAGTGAGAAGGTGTTTTCAAGCTCCTTGAGCTCAGCCTCCATCGCCTTTGTGGCAGAATCACTGAAGCCACGGGCAAAGAGCCTTGATGCCTCAAGGAATTTATTTAAAATCTCCTTAACCCTTTTGTGCTCTGACATCAGCCAGCACACCCTCTTTTTCGGGCTTGAAAAAGTCATAAATCAGAAGGAGATTCAGTGCAAGCATCACCACCGTCATAATCCCTAACACCACAGCCTGCGCAGGGCTTTTCTGATAAAAAACAGGCACAGCATTTATCAGATACCAAAGCACCGCAAGCGTCACAGTAAGCCAGAGAAATAGCGCTGGTATCAGGATATTAAGCCCCCTTACCTTCTTTACCCTCATAGCCCAGGCTGCAGCAGTCATCAGGGCAATGGATGCAAGCATCTGGTTTGCACCACCAAAGGCAGGCCAGATGGTGGTCCAGGCCCCACTCCATGCAAGCCCTATACCGATGAGGGCAGGCACTGTGGAGGCAAGCCAACGGTTTGTAAGTCCACGATAAAGGAGGGGAGAACGGCTCTTTAAAGGCTCAAGTATCTCTGTAAAGGTGTAACGGGCAAGTCGGTTTGTGGTATCAAGGGTGGTCATTGCAAAGGAGGCAACCCACATGGAGGCAAGTATCACCATGAAGTCCCTGGGAAGATGTAGCACACTGTGGGTGACTGCTGCATAGGACTTTGAAAATATCCCTATCGGACCACCCACAGATTTGGCAGCCCCGATGTAGTTTTTCGCAAACTCTGCACCTCCTGCAGAAAGAACCGTTGCCTTCTCTGGCGAGATAATTGTCATCCCATAGGCACTTATAACCACCACAACAAGGGTTGAAAGAAAGCCCTCGGTTAGCATTCCACCATAGCCTACGAAGAGGCCGTCTTTTTCATCGGATAACTGCTTTGAGGTGGTACCCGAGGCAACGATTGAGTGAAACCCTGAAAGAGAGCCACAGGCAATAATCAAGGGTATAACAGGCCAGAAGGGAGTTGGCTTTCCAGAGACAACAGGTGCGCTGTAAACAGTGGTAGCAGGCACGGAAATCCCTTTAAAGGAAAGTATCACAGCCACTCCACCAATCACAAGCCCACCAACTAAAAGCCAGGCATTAAGGTAATCCCTTGGCTGAAGAAGGATATTAACAGGTATGGATGAGGCAATAATAATGTAGAAGAAAAAGACCACAAGCCAGGTCTTGTAGCTGGCAAGAATTGGTAGCTGTTTGCCAAGAACAATGGATAAAATCAAAAGCCCTATTCCAATAAGGGTTGCAAGCCTGAACTCCATCTTTACCTTATAAAGCAGATATCCAAGAAAGAGGGCAGAGCCTATTTTAAAGAGATAGGCAGTGGGCACACCGGGCTGTTTTACATAGAGCTTGCCAAGCACTGCCCCAAAGGCGGCCACTACGAGGATGAGCACAAAGAAAATAAACAGTGAGAAGGCATATCCTGTGCGTTTTTTAATCACCCTGCCTGCAATCCACTGCACCGAATGGCCATCGTAACGGACTGATGACATGAGAGAGAGATAATCATGCACTGCTCCGATAAATATGTTTCCAACCCATATCCAGAGTAGTGCAGGTAGCCACCCCCAGGCAAGGGCAATGGCAGGCCCTATGATGGGAGCTGCCCCTGCTACTGAGGCAAAGTGATGCCCAAAAAGCACATAACGGTTTGCAGGAACAAAATCCACCCCGTCATATAGCCTTTTTGATGGAACCTCTTTTTCTGGCTCACCAACCACACTATGCCTGAGATATCCGCCATAGCCACGGTACAGGACAAAATAGATGATAAGCCCTGCGATAAGTAATACCGTAGAGTTCATTTAAAAACCTCCAGAGTTGGTATATTGGTATATTGGTTAATTGGTGTATTGGTTAATAGTATTATATTAGTATATTTTGGTGTCTGTTTCATAGGGTTATAGCGTTTATAGCGTTCTTTGCGTTAATCGCGTTGATTGCGCTTGTTGCGTTAATCGGGTTCATTGCGTTTTCCCTACTCCCTACACGCTACACCCT
>CAZIIE010000190.1:0-3155 GCA_964539375.1 uncultured Nitrospirota bacterium
TCCCCTGACACCTTCTTCCATTTTCAGAGTATAATAACCTTATGTCAGAGGTTTTGCTTAAACTCAGGGAAGTTTCAAAGAGTTACAGGAAGACAAAGGCGCTTAATGGGATTGACTGTGAAATTAAGACCTCTGAGATAACCGGCATCATTGGCCCTGATGGTGCAGGAAAGAGCACCCTTGTCAAGATCTGTGCAGGTATAATGCCCTATAAGGGGAGTGTGCTTTACAGAGGAAGCGAATTAAGGGATTCTCCAGAGATTATTAAGCCATCACTGAGTTTCATGCCCCAGGGCATCGGGCAGAACCTTTATATGGAACTTACTGTGGATGAAAACATAGAGTTTTTTGCAGCCCTTAAGGGTGTGGATTACGAGCACAAAGAACTTCAAAAGCAGAGACTCCTTGAGGCAACAGGGCTTAAGCCCTTCAGAGATAGACTTGCCAGAAACCTCTCAGGCGGTATGAAACAGAAACTTGGCATCTGTTGCTCCCTTATCTCCATGCCCGAGCTTCTGATACTTGATGAGCCCACAACAGGCATTGACCCCCTTTCAAGAAGACAGCTATGGAACATCCTTAACGAGTACCTCTCAGGCACTGAAAACACCATTGTCTATTCAACCTCCTATATGGATGAGGCAGAGCGTTGCCACTCGGTGTTGTTTCTCCAGAATGGCGAGGCCCTCTACTGGGGGACACCCGAAAAACTTACGAAGAAAACAGGCGTCCTTGAGGATGCCTTTTTTGAGCTTTTTGCCAGAGGCGGTGAGGTTGATCTTCATCTGAGCCTTCCACCCGATGCAGTGGCCTTTGAGGGTGCTGACGGCATAGTGCTTGAAGGTGTTACAAAGAGATTCGGGGACTTCACTGCCCTGGATGGCGTAGGGCTTGAGATAAAAAGGGGTGAGATATTTGGCCTTCTGGGTCCAAATGGTGCTGGAAAGACCACGCTTATAAAGTGCATGGTTGGTCTTCTGAAGGCTGATGAGGGAAGTATAAGGCTTACAGGGCTTGAGCCTGAAAGCCCCGCGCTTAGACACAGGATTGGCTATATGTCGCAGATATTCTCCCTTTATGGAGACCTTACGGTGCGGGAAAACATTGAGCTTTACGGAAGTATCTACGGGCTTCGGGAAGACCTCCTTAAGAGAAGGCTTCAGTGGATAGTTGAGTTTGGAAGGCTTCAGGACTACATTGACACCCAGGTGAGGTCACTTCCAGGGGGTATGAAACAAAGGCTTTCGCTGGGCTGTGCAACTGTGCATCTTCCAGAGATACTCTTTCTTGATGAACCAACCTCAGGGGTTGACCCTGTGGCAAGGGCTCTTTTCTGGCAGTTTATCCGTAAGCTCTCAAGGGAGCTCGGTATGACCATAGTGGTTACCACCCACAACCTGACAGAGGCAGACTTCTGTGACAGGGTGGCAATAATGAACGAGGGAAGGGTGATAGCAGTAGGAGGACCTGATGAGCTGAAAGAGGAATTTATTTTGTCCCAGGGAGATGTCTTTGAACTTTACCCTGAAAGGCCTGTAAACGAAAAGGACCTTAGAGAAAGGGGCATTACCGTGGTGCCCTTTGGAAGGCGGTATCACCTGTGGAAAAAGGGCATGGATGAAAAAGCGCTTCAGGGGCTACTTGATGAGCTACAGATACCGAGACATTATCTAAAAAGAATCAGCCCTCCGATGGAGGATGTCTTTATCCATTTTCTTGAAAGAGACAGGGTGACGGTGAGATGAACCGTATTGTGGCAATAGCAGAAAAGGAGTTTTTAGAGATATGGCGTAACAGGCTCTTTCTTGCCCTTTCCTTCCTGGTACCCTTTGTGATGTTTGTGGTCTTTGCCTACGGGATAAGTCTTGACATAGAAAACATCCCAATGAGCTATATTGACCAGGACAATACCTTAGAGAGCCGTGAGCTTATAAATCGGTTTACCCTAAGATACTTCAGACTTCAAGCACCCCTGAGGGATATAAAAGAGGCAGAGGCACTTCTTCAAAGGGGTGCACTGAGGGCGGTTGTGGTTGTGCCCCCAGGTTTTACGAGGGAGCTTTATTCAGGAAGGAAGCCCTCTGTGCAGGTTCTCATTGATGGAGGCTTCCCCTACACAGCACTTACTGTGAAGGGTTATGCCGAGGCCATCTCCAGGGCATACAGCCTTGAACTACAGAGGGATTGGATGGCAAAAAAGGGTATGCCTTTGCCACCCATGCCTCTTAAGGTGGAGTTCAGATATCTTTTTAATGAGTCCTTAAAGAGCAGCTTTTCCCTTGTGCCTGCACTTATTGCCATCGTGCTACTGGTTAATCCCTCGGTGCTTACAGCCATATCCATTGCAAGGGAGAAGGAGTTTGGCACCATTTACAACATCTACAGCACCCCGATAAGAAAGATAGAGTTTCTTGCTGGAAAGCTCATCCCCTACGGGATTATATCAATGATAAACTTCTCCGTAATCCTTTTAACCATAAAGGTGCTGTTTCACATACCCATGAAGGGAAGCTTGCTTGATCTGCTGCCTGCTTCAGTGGTGTATGTGCTGATAAATGTATCTATCGGCCTTGTGATTTCCTCACTTACACACACTGTTGTCTCTGCACAGATCATTACACTGATAATCACCACCATACCTGCCTTTCTGTACTCAGGGCTCCTGATACCGGTTGCAAACCTTGGTACTGAGGGAAGGGTGATGGCACATCTCTATCCGACAATGTATTTTTTGAAGATAATACACGGGGTCTATCTTAAAAATCTCTCAATTAAAAAGATGCTTCCTGAGTTAGGGGTGCTGGTTTTGTATTTTGTGATAATGTTTTCTGTGGCAGTAAGGGTATTCAAAAAATCGGAGACATAGGGATGAACTGGCGTCTGTTTAAAAAGGAGCTTATGCACATCCTTCGTGACAGGGGGCTTGTGATTTTTATCCTCTATGCCTTCAGCATTGACATTGTGCTTGCAGCAAAGGGGTTTCAGCTTATACCCCAGAACATCTCCATCGCTGTGATGGATGAATCCCACAGTCCTGAAAGCAGAGAGCTTATAAGTATGCTACAGGGACCTGCCTTCAGAAGACCCGTGATGGTTGAAAGTAGAAGGGCACTTGACCGAATGATTGAGGACTCAGAGGTGGTGCTTTCTGTGCT
>CAZIIE010000191.1:0-3133 GCA_964539375.1 uncultured Nitrospirota bacterium
AAATTTCCGGCAGTCTTGAAAGAGCCTCTTTTATCTTTTCTTCAGGATACTCGTAATCAATTAGTTTGCCCTCAAGATAGTCTGCGTAGGCCTGAAGGTCAAGGTAACCATGACCACTGAGATTAAAAAGTATGGTCTCCTCTTTGCCCTCTTCCTTGCACCTCAGGGCCTCATCAATGGCACCTTTTATTGCATGGGAGCTCTCAGGTGCAGGTATGATGCCTTCGGACTTTGCAAAAAGCACCGCAGCCTCAAACACCGCTGTCTGAGGGTATGCCTTTGCCTCCATAAGACCGTCATGGTAAAGCTGGCAGACAAGGGGTGCATCAGCATGATAACGAAGTCCACCTGCATGGATGCCTGGTGGGACAAAGTCATGGCCAAGGGTGTACATCATTAAAAGGGGTGTAAGGCCGGCTGTGTCACCAAAATCGTAGCGGAACTCTCCCTTGGTAAGGGTGGGGCATGAGGCTGGCTCAACTGCTATCACACGGAGCTCTTTTCCATTAATCTTGTCCTGAAGGAAGGGAAAGCTTAGGCCTGCCAGATTGCTACCACCACCGCAGCAGCCCACAACCACATCTGGATAATCTCCAACCATCTCAAACTGCTTCTTTGCCTCAAGCCCTATTACGGTCTGGTGTAAGAGCACATGGTTTAAGACAGAGCCAAGGGCATAGTTGGTGTCATCATGGGTTGCCGCATCCTCAACCGCCTCAGAGATGGCAATGCCAAGGCTACCAGGATTATCGGGGTCATCAGCAAGTATCTTTTTTCCAGCATTGGTAAGATTTGTGGGGCTTGCATGAACCTCTGCACCCCAGGTCTCCATGGCTATCCTTCTGTAGGGTTTCTGATTGTAGCTGACCTTAACCATGTAGACTGTAACATCTATTCCGAAAAGACTTCCGGCAAGTGCCATTGCTGAGCCCCACTGGCCAGCCCCTGTCTCGGTGGCTATCCTTTTAACCCCTGCCTGCTTGTTATAGTATGCCTGGGGGACCGAGGTGTTTGGTTTATGGCTTCCTGCAGGGCTTACACCTTCGTATTTATAGTAAATCTTTGCAGGGGTGCCAAGGGCCTGTTCAAGCCTGTGGGCTCTGAAAAGAGGCGATGGCCTCCAGAGGGTGTATATCTTTAGCACCTCCTCGGGGATCTCAATCCAGCGCTCCTGGCTTACCTCCTGCTCAATAAGAGCCATTGGAAAGATGGCAGAAAGGTCATCGGGTCCAACAGGCTGTTTGGTTGCTGGATGAAGGGGTGGGGCTGGAAGGTTTGGCATATCAGCCATTATGTTGTACCACTTTTTTGGTATCTCTCTGTCAGGTAAGATGATCTTTGTTTCCATCGGTGTCCTCCTTAATCAGTTTCTGTATTGACTATAAGGATAGCATTATACATTTTCTGAGTTCAATATCAGGGAAACATCTGTTATACTTTTAATCTATGAGGGAGCTGAACAGGGAGCAGAAGGAGGCGGTTCTTTATACCGATGGTCCTGCCCTTGTGCTTGCAGGCCCTGGCACAGGAAAGACCCATACAATTGCATCAAGGGTGGTTTATCTAATAAAAGAGGGGCATCCTGCCAGAGACATATTCGTCATTACCTTTACAAACCGTGCCTCCTCAGAGCTTAAAGGCCGAATATCCTCCTATCTGAATGGCAGAGGGTCTGTCCCCTTTGTGGGCACCTTCCACAGCCTGGGCCTTGAGATAATAAGAAGCCATCTAAACCCAGCTCCCAGGCTTATCTCTACCCACGAGCAGGCCGAGATTTTAAGAAAATCAGGAGTAAAAGGTAGAACGGAAAAACTCCTTAACCGAATATCCTATATAAAAAATACCCTCACCGAGCCTGAGGATGAAATTAATGAGCTTTATGGTAACTACAACAGCTATCTAAGGGAGCATAATCTCATAGACCTTGACGACATTCTTACAGTTTCAGCAGGGCTTCTTGCCTCCTCACCGCCAGAGCCAGGACTTCACCTGATAATTGATGAGTATCAGGACATAAACCCCTCTGCCCATGGTTTTGTAAATGCCTTCCTCAGGGGAAGCAGAAATATCTTTGCAGTTGGTGACCCTGACCAGGCAATCTACTCCTTTCGTGGCTCAAGTGTCAGGATAATACTGGAGTTTCTGAAAAACTATCCAGGTGGAAGGGTCTTTAACCTTAAAAGGAGCTATCGTCTAAGCAAAAATGTTATAGAGCTTGCAGAGGAGGTTATTAAGCCAAACACCTCCCGTCTCCATAAAGAGACTGTTTCAGTAAAGGGAAATGGGATGAGACCAAAGCTTGTCCTGTTACCTGACCCTTACAGGGAGGCGGAGTTTATTGCCGATGTAATAGAAAGACAGGTTGGTGGCTCTGCCCATTATAGCCTCTATAAGGGAGATGCCCCAGAGTGTAGAAGGAGCTTTTCGGATTTTGCTGTGCTTGTAAGGATTAAGGCGATTATGCCAGTTATAGAGGAAAAACTCAGAGAAAAAGGGATACCCACGAGAAAGGCAACCGGTTCAGGGCTTATCGATTCTCCCTCTATCAGTGCTCTCATTAAGCGGCTTGATGAGATTGATAGGGGTTCAATTTCAAAGGATACAAAGATTGTTGACCTTCTGAAAATGGTCTTTGAAAAAGATGTTGAGCTATCCAGCGATGAGAGGGCTATGCTTTTAGGGATTGCAGAGAACTTTAATAGCCTTTTTATTGATAGGGCTTTAGCCTGCTTTAAAGAGGAGCTTATGATGCTTAAAGACACAGACCTTCTGTATGAAAAATCTGAGCAGGTCTCACTTCTCAGTATGCATGCAGCAAAGGGGCTTGAGTTTCCTGTGGTATTTATTGCAGGTGCGGAGGATGGGATAATTCCATATACAAAAAAGAGCGACTACGACCTTGAGGAGGAAAGGCGGCTCTTTTATGTTGCCCTTACAAGGGCCAAGGAGGAGGTAGTAATAACAGCCGCCCGAAAACGCACCCTTTATGGTAAAACCGAGCATAACCCACCATCAAGGTTTCTCAACCTTCCCGAATCACTGTTGGACAAAACCGAGATAGTACCCCTGAAGAGCAAACGCCCGAAGCAGCACAGCCTCTTCTGAACTGACAGAATATTGTCGTGACTGACAA
>CAZIIE010000192.1:0-3110 GCA_964539375.1 uncultured Nitrospirota bacterium
CTCAAACTCCCCAGTATCAGGCTAAAAGGTTTTAGGCTTAAGGCTGAAGTTTTCGAATCCTGTAGGCTTCAGTCTATAGCCTATAGCCTTTAAAAATATGGGGTTCCAAAGGGGCGGAGCCCCTTTGAGTAAACAACGAAAATCTACTATTTTCGGAGCTCTGGGGGCGAAGCTCCCAGAGTAAAGTCCTCATATTTCTTGAACAGCCTCTTTTTTTATATAATCTTAATCCCTCATCAAAACACAGAGCTTCCAGATAATTACAACCTGTGAATCATGAAGGACTCACCCCTCAAGCTGCCTGAGCGACAACATAAATTCATGGGTATTCAGCCTTTTATCTATTATATTATAGTTTATATGAGAATTTATAACTCTCTCAAGCCCTGTAAGGACATCATCCTCAATCCTTAATCTGTCAAGTACAGAGGGTCTTATCTTTAACAGATAGTTGTAAAGCCCTCTAATCCTGTTTTCAATCACTAAAGAGGTGCTTTCATCACCATGACAGTCGGGGCAAAGCAGTGCACCCTGGTCAAGGTAGAATCGGCTGGTCTCGGCTCCACAGCGAACACAGTGCTGGAGCCCAGGGGCAAAGCCAGAAAGCTTCAACAGCCTTATCTTGTAATAGATTAACTGCTTTCTCAGGTCCTTACCTGCCTCAACCGCCATTAGAAGATTCAGCAGCAACTGGAAAGGGCCCCGCTGGGGCAGGTTTTTGGGAAGTATCCTCTTTGTAAGCTCCACAGCTTCAGAAAGGACAACGAAGGCCCTGTAAGACTCCCTCAAGCTCTGGAAGGGCCTTATAATATCAGACTGGATAAGCCGTGGCAGATTTGCCTGTTCCTTTCCAATAAAGGCTATCCTTGAATAGGTAAGGGGTTCAAGGCTACTGCCAAAACGGCTTCCCACCTTTCTCGGGCTCTTTGCAAAGAGCTCCAGAAGGCCATAATCTTTTGTAAGGAAGGTTACTATAAGGTCAGCCTCTTTGAATTCCCTGCCTGAGAGGACGATTGCTTCTGTGCGTTTTTTCATCTACATTATGTTGCCGAAATCCTCGGGTTTCAAATTCTTAAGCCACTCTTCAAGCTCATCGGTGTTTCTCTTCTCTATTATTCCGTCCTCCACAAAGATGGGGGCATTAACCCTTAAGGCGAGGGCAACCGCATCACTCGGCCTTGAATCAATGGGTATCTCCATCTGATCCTCAACGAGATAGATAATCGCATAATAGGTGTTATCAATTATGTCGGTCACAACGATGCGGGACACCTCAACATCAAGGGTGTGTAGCACATTCTTCAGAAGGTCATGGGTTAGGGGTCTCGGAGTCACAACCCTGCCCAGGGCAAGTGCGATTGAGTCAGCCTCGGGTTTGCCTATCCAGATGGGAAGCGTCCTTGAACCATCTATCTCCTTCAGCAGTAGAATATACATTCCACTTCTGGGGTCAAACAATAATCCCTCAACCTTCATCTGGATAAGCATTCTATCTATACCCCAGTTCCCTTAAAATGCCCGGTCTGTCTCGCCAGTCTTCCTTTACCTTCACCCAGAGTTCAAGATAGACCCTGGTGTTCAAAAGCCTCTCAATGTCCTGACGGGCAAGTGTTCCGATTTTCTTCAATCTGCTTCCCTTCTTACCTATTATAATACCTTTCTGACTTTCTTTTTCAACATAGATATTTGCACCTATTACTATTATATCTGATTTCTCTTCCCAATTGATAATCTCAACTGCCACTGAATAGGGAATCTCATCCTCAGTAAGGGCCATTATCTTCTCCCGTATCATCTCAGAGACCATAAACCGTTCAAGCTGGTCTGTAACCATATCGTCAGGGTAGTATTTAGGCCCCTCGGGCAGATACTCAATCACACTGTTCAACACCCTGTCAATGCCATCACCCTTAAGTGCTGAGATGGGGATAATTTCTTGAAAATCATACAACCTTCGGTAAGCATCTATTATAACGAGCAGTTCTGCCTTCCTTATCAGGTCTATCTTGTTTATCAAAAGAAACAGGGGCCTTGGTCTCTTTGAAAGGGCATCCCTTAGTAGTTCAAGGACCTTCTTTTCTCCTGTGCCAGGCATACGGGGCTCAACCATAAATAATATCAGGTCAACCTCTTTGATAGCAGCCTTTGCCTCTCTGAGCATGAACTCGCCAAGCCTCTCTCTCGGACGGTGTATACCAGGGGTGTCAATAAAGATGATCTGGGCATCCTCTGTGGTTTTTACCCCTAATATCCTGTTTCGGGTTGTCTGGGGTCTTCGGGTTACAATAGCTATCTTATCACCGAGGATGCTGTTTAAAAGGGTAGACTTCCCCACATTAGGCCTGCCAATAATTGATACATATCCCGAACGGAAAACCCTTTTAGCTGAGCCTTGCAAGTGCCTCGCCAATCCTGTTCAAGCCTTCGGTTATATTTTCCCTTGAAGTAGCATAGGAGATACGGATATAGCCCTCAGCACCAAAGGCACTGCCTGGCACAGCAGCCACTTTTGCCTGCTCAAGCAGATAAAGGGCAAGGGTTGAAGAATCGGTTATCTCAAGGTCTCCAGCCCTCTTTCCAAGCACGCCCTTGACATTGGGGAAGGCGTAAAAGGCACCTGTGGGCATCCTGCAGGATATACCCTCCAGTTTATTCAGACCATCAACCAGAATCTTCCTGCGCTGGTCAAACTCCCTGACCATCTCATCAAGGAATTCCTGAGGACCATTAAGTGCCTCCACTGCCGCCCACTGGGCGATTGAGGTGGGATTAGAGGTGGACTGGCTCTGAATCTTGGTCATTGCCTTTATGACATCCTGAGGCCCTGCTGTATATCCAATCCTCCAGCCCGTCATGGAGTAGGCCTTTGAAAGCCCGTTTACCAGAAGGGTTTTTTGCTTGACCTCCTCTGAAAGGGAGGCTATGCTTATATGTTTCAGTCCATCGTAAAGGAGTTTTTCGTAAATCTCGTCAGATATTATGTAGAGGTTGTGCTCAAGGGCTATCTCGGCAATCCTCTTTAATGCCTCCTCAGAGTAAGTAAGTCCTGTTGGATTTGATGGATAATTAAGCATAATGGCCTTTGTCTTTGGTGTAATCTTTTCTTTCAA
>CAZIIE010000193.1:0-3088 GCA_964539375.1 uncultured Nitrospirota bacterium
CATTCTTTTTCATAGACAAATTCCTTTCTACATTCCAGCCTTCCAAGTTCTGCCTGTTGCCATGGAGATGTTTGTATCGCTTCAATCACTTCTTCTTCTGTGGTCCCTCTATAGGAGAGTTGTTCTTTTGCATGCTCTGAGAGTCTGATAGGCTTCATCTTAATCCTTCCATAATCCCATTATCCCTTGGAGATAGTCTATAAAGTTTATAAACCATATTGTCAATCTGCTCTTCAATATCTGAAGCGTTTGCATCGGATTTATCTTTCTTTGCCTTTAGATATCTCATCAACCTGTGCTTCTATCTTTTTAGCAAAATGTTTGTTCTGTGTGGGGTGATGGGTGGGGTGACGTCACTCTGTTTATGAGCCTGCCCACAGAGGACACCTCTACTGCTACCTCATCTCCCGGGTTCATTGGACCAACACCGGGAGGGGTGCCTGTGGCGATCAGGTCTCCAGGAAGAAGGGTCATTACCTGAGAGACAAAGGAAACCAGTTCAGACACAGGAAAAATCATGTTCTTTGTGGTGCCCTTTTGCTTGAGTTTCCCGTTTAAGTAAAGTTTTATGGAAAACTCCTCAGGTGCCTCATCTTCAGTTAGTATGAATGGACCGAAGGGTGCAAAGGTATCAAACCCCTTTGCCCTACTCCACTGCCCATCACGCTTTTGAAGATCGCGGGCAGTAACATCGTTAAAACAGGTGTAACCAAGGATGTACCTCTTTGTCTCCTCAGGGGAGACATTCCTGCACCTGCGGCCAATAACAACCGCCAGTTCCGCCTCGTAATCCACCCTATTGGTGTGAACGGGATATATAATGTCCTCTCCGTGTGCAAGTATGGAGGTGGAAGGCTTCAGGAACAAAATGGGCTCTTCGGGTATGGGCATTCCGAGTTCCTCCGCATGGTCACGGTAGTTGAGCCCTACGCAGACGATCTTTGATGGTTTGCATGGGGTGAGTATCTTTACATCGGTTAGCGAAGCACTTTTCCCTTTATAATGGCCTGAGAGGAACCTTATGCTTTGTTCCTCTACCACAGCCCTTACAACTCTTCCACGGTACAGAAATCTACCAAGAAGCATTTATTGTCCTTTAACCGTAAGTCTCATTCCGAATGTGCTGATAGATATAAAAGGTTCTAAACCCTTCGTCATTACAAGGGCATAGAAAATACAAGTGGCAATCTCTTGAAATTACGAGATTGCTTAAGTTCGCCTGCAATGATACTCTCGTAACTGCATATTCGGGTTTCATGCTTGAAATTAATAGCACTATGGCATATGATAAAACATAAGAGAACTTTTAAGAAAGGAGAGAAATATGTTAACAAGTCTGATAGAGACAAAGGGAAACCTTTCAGCCCTTCTGCTCAGGCTTGGGCTTGCGGTGGTCTTTTTTCCCCATGGTGCCCAGAAGGTTCTGGGTTGGTTTAGTGGTCTGGGGTTTTCAAAGACCATTGAAGTCTTCACAACTAAGTTGCACTTCCCTTTGGCACTGGTTCTTTTGCTTATGGCTATTGAATTTCTTGGCTCTATTTCCTTAATCGTTGGTTTTCTCACCCGTATATGGGCATTCGGTATAGGTGCTGCAATGACTGTATGCGCTCTTATGAACCATATTCAGCACGGGTTTTTCATGAACTGGTTTGGCCAGCAAAAGGGAGAGGGGATCGAGTTCCATATACTTGTTGTGGCAATGGCTGTGGCATTGATTATCCTTGGAGGTGGAAGCCTTTCAGTGGACGCTTTGCTTATAAAAAGGAGAAAGATTTAAAGCAATTATTAAATATTTCAGTTAATAAGGGCTCGGTAGTACAAAAGGGCTGGCATCACCTTTTGTCGGTATTTATGCCCAGCAGTTCCACCTCTTTGCTCCAGCCGCCTCCCAGTGCCTTATAAAGGAGCACCTGATTGGCAAGAAGCTCTGCCTTTAGGGAAATCAGATTCAGTTTAGCATTAAGAACCCCCCTCTGGGCATCAAGCACTGTGAGGTAATCGGTAAGTCCCCTGTCATATTTCCTGGTGGCAATCTGGAGAACCTTCTCAAGGGAGGCAATCTGTGCCTTTTGTGCATCCAGTCTGGCTCTGGTTCTTTCTATCCTTTGAAGTGCATCATAGACCTCGCTGAAGGCGGTCTTTACGGTTTTTATATACTGGATAAGTGCCTGTTTCCTCTGTGCCTCCTTTATTCTGACCCTCTGTTTTGTTCTGCCAAAGTCAAGGATGGGGCCTGTGAGGGCAGCACCAATGTTCCAGAAACTGGCAGAAGACTGTATAAGACTTCCAAGTTCACCGCTTTGTAACCCAAGGGCACCTGTAAGGGATATCCTTGGAAAGTAGTTAGCCTTTGTAACGGCTATGTCTATCTCTGCCGCTCTCAGGTTTTCCTCCGCATCCACTATGTCAGGCCTTTGGTTGAGGAGTTCTGATGGAACAAAACCCGGAATCTCTATGGGCTCAGGAAGGGCACTGTTTAATTCAATTTCTGACCCGAATATCTCCTTCGGGCTTCTTCCAAGAAGCACTGAAAGACCGCTTTTCAGCGTCTCCCTCTGCTCTTTCAGTCTTTCAAGTAGAACCCTTGCCCCTTCGTATTCTGCCTTTGCCTGCTCAGGAACCAGTTCATCTGTAAGGCCGTGCTCAAACTGTTTGAGCCTGAACTGATATATATCTCTGTAACGAGCCAGGATCTCCTCTGTGGTCTTTATCTGTCTTTCAAGGGATAAAAGATTGAAATAGGTATTCGCAACCTGTGAGACAAGGCTTATCTGAAAGGCATCCCTCTGGGCTTTAGATGCAAGTAGCCTGTGAAGGGCGGCGTCTCTCTGGTTTCTGAGCCTGCCCCAGAGGTCTATCTCGTAGGAGACCATGCCTGAGAGGAAAAAGTTGTTTGTGATAGAACCCATACCGCTTGGGCTTACCTCATCGCTGGTCTTTACCCTTGTGGCAGAGCCTGAACCTGTAATTTCTGGATATAGTTCTGCTCCAGTAAGCCTTAGTGCTGCTATGGACTCTTCAATGCGAGATGCAGCAAGTTTGAGGTCATCGTTGTTTTTAAGGGTCTCTTCAATAAGGGCATTAAGGG
>CAZIIE010000194.1:0-3009 GCA_964539375.1 uncultured Nitrospirota bacterium
CGCCCCTTTGGAACCCCGATAGGGAAAATATTTAACAATATAAATGGGGAGTTTGAGGGGCTTTGCCCCTCAAAGACGAGGTGGATATGACCTACAGGACGCAAATCCATGGGGGGATTAAAGCGAGTGGAAGTTTATTCTGCTTTCAGGACTGTAAGGAATGTTTTAAAAAATCCAAAGTAGAATGACACCTAAGGTATATATATGTAGCTGTTCCAGAAACCTGTCCATTAATGGCAGAAAGCCCCATGACAGGCTCTGTAAGGGTCACTCTCTTGAGCCCTCATCACTGGTTGGCTGTTTCAGGGAGCATCTTCAGGAGGATGACCTCCTTGTATCACCAACCCTTTTTATGAACCTCCATCACGGTAAGATTGACGAATCCCTGATTGAGAGGCTTATAAAGGCTGAATGGGAAAGGCTCAGTGGATTTTCGGTCAGGAAAAGCACCTACAGTGTTAGCTCCCAGGTGGCGGTTATATCTGATAGGGAGACCCTGCTCAGGGAATTTCTGGAGACCTATGCAGGGGTGCTTGACCTTAAGCCTGTGCTTTTAAAAAGGGCCTCATCAAAGGAGTTTCTTTCTGGAGAGTTGCTCTCTGTTGAGGGACAATTTAACCACTACATTATAACCCTGCAAAGCCCTCAGCCTGTGGATACCAGCCTGTGCACCCACTGTGGACTGTGTATAGGGGTCTGTTCTGAGGGTTGCATAAATAATGACCTTGCGGTTGACCTCACAAAGTGCTCTTTCTGTGGTAAATGTCAGCAGGTATGCCCCGAAGGGGCAATTGACCTTCACCGCTATTCAGAAGAGAGGATTGAGACAGCCCAGCTTGTAGTTGACGATGCCCTGCAGGTTAAGCTTCCAGAGGACAGAAGGGGGATTTTCAGCTTCAATGACCTGAAGGGGCTTTTTAGAAACATAGGAGACTATCAGGTTGAGGAGCTCCTTTTTCATTCCCCCTCTATATGCCAGTATCACAGGGGGTTTGACCTGGGCTGTAAACGGTGTCTTCAGGTTTGTCCATCAGGAGCGATTAAAAAGGGAAAGGAATCCCTTGAGATAGACTCCTTTATCTGCACGGGCTGTGGAAGATGCGTATCGGTCTGCCCGACCGGGGCAGTGCAGTATGTTCCCTTTAATGATGAGGCCTTTATCAGATACCTGACAAGCCTTTCCCCTCGTGGATACACCCTGGTGATAGCAAAGGAGGAAGAGTTGAGGGGGCTACACTTTGCAAGACTTAATGAGACCCTTTCTGAAACACTCTTTATTGAGCATCCCTGTCCTGAGGCTCTGGGCAGGTTCCATTTTCTGGCACTTTTTGCCTATGGTGTAAGAGGGGTTTACACTGAGCTAAATCCTGAGGCTTCCTTTGTGAATGCACTTCTTAAGGAGCTTTATGGAGTGGAGGATTTTATCAGACCCTTCAGCATTGATGCTCAGTTCAGGGCGGTAGAAAATCCACTGAAGGAGCCTTTAAGGATTGGTTTCAGCCAGAGACATGTCAGCCTGGCTGAGCTTATGAATGCCCTTGTTCCAGAGGGAAGGGACATCAGGATTTCTGACCCCTCTGACCTCTTTTCAGATATCAACTGTGATACTGAAGGGTGCACTTTGTGCCTTGCCTGTGTAAATGTATGCTCAGCCGGTGCGATGAGGGCAGAGGAAAAAGATTTCAGCCTGAGGGCCTATCCACCCCACTGTATAAACTGTTCCCTCTGTGTAGAGGTGTGTCCTGAAGGTGTGTTGAGCCTGAAATCCCTTGAAAGGCTTAACAGGGAGTTTTTTCAGGAACGACTCCTTGCACAGGATGAGCCTCTCAGGTGTAAGCGCTGTGGCAAGGTCTTTGGTAACAGAAAGGTCTATGATGAGGTGGTAAGGAGGCTTACCGAGGCAGGACTTTTTGCTGAAAAGGGAAGATTTCTCCATCTCTGTGAAGACTGCAGGGTGATTGCCCTGTTTGAGGGGAGCTTAACTGAGGGATAAAATGGAAGACTTAGAGGATGAAGAACGGCTTTTAGCTCAGGTCAGGTCACTCCTGTACCATATCCTGAAAAACCTCTTTGAAGAGCCTGATAAGGAGAGGCTCAGGTTTTTAAAGGAGGCCTTTGAAAGACTCTCCTCAGGTCCGATAAACCCCTCTTTTGATAATGCTGTGGGCAGGATGCGAGCTGCCCTTAATAGCGATGGCCTCAGAGATGAGCATTACAGGCTCTTTGTTGACCCCTACAGTGATGACCTTATCCCTTTGACCGTTTCCATGTATGTTGAGGGGAGAAACTACTCAAAGACACTCCTCCGACTGCGAGAGGCCCTTTTTAGGGCTGGTCTTGAGGCAGCTCCTGACATAGGTGTGCCAGAGGACTATCTGCCCTTTATCTTTGAGGTGATGGAGCTACTCAGTCTGGAAAAGAGTATTGAGATTCAGAGGGATATTTTCAGGGATTTTATCCAGCCAGTAATACCTGAACTTACAAAGAGACTTAATGAGAAAGGGGGTGATTTTTACAGGGCTGTAGCAAGATTTCTTAATGCCTTTTTGCAGCTTGAGGATGATTTTCTTAATGCAGAGGGCTCCTGCTACAGGTGAATCTTTCAATAATTTAAAAACCAAACAGGGGGTGTATTATGAAGGAAAAGGCTATTAACAGAAGGGCCTTTCTCAAGGGGCTGACCCTGACAGGGGTCATTTCAGCTGTCGGGGCAAAACCGAAAAAGGCGAGGGCAGCTACAAGGAAGAGACACCATCCAGAGCAGACTCTCTACAGGGAGACAGAGGCTTTCAGAAGGTATTATGAATCTCTGAAGTACTAAAGGAGGGTAGATATGGCAAGTTATAAACTCCTATCACAGAAGGGAAAGGGCTCCAGTAAAGGGAGGCTCACCTTTAATCCATCCCTTGGCAGGAGGTCTTTTCTGAAGATTGCTGCTCTTGCATCAGCACTGACAGGCACTGGAGTAGGTGTCTCCATGGTCAGAAAATCCGAGGCAAAGGCTAAGAA
>CAZIIE010000195.1:0-3002 GCA_964539375.1 uncultured Nitrospirota bacterium
GTGAGATTAATGTCACCCCCTTTGTGGATGTCATGCTGGTGCTGCTGGTGATCTTTATGGTCACTGCTCCAATGATGAAGCAGGGCATAGATGTTGACCTGCCTTCTGCAAAGGGCAAGGCCCTGCCATCAACTGAAAGGGTGGATGTGGTAATAACTAAAAAACACAACCTTTACATCAATAACAAAAGGGTAAGCCTTAAGGAGCTAAAGGCACGATTAAGGGCAATAAGCAGGAGAAATCCTGATGTTTATCTCAAGGCTGACAGAAGGGTGCCCTACGGGGAGGTGGTAAAGGTGATGGCAGAGATAAAGGATGCAGGCATAGAAAAGATTGGACTGATAACTGTTCCAGAAGCAAAGCTAAGATGAGAGAGCCCACATTAAAAGAGACAGCCCTTGCCTCAATCCTCATCCATGCCCTTGTCTTTTTTAGTGCAATGATAACGATGAAGAAATCAGCTCACCTGACCCCCTACAGGGTTTATACAGTAAAGCTGGTGTCTCCTTCAAAGCCAACACCATCAAAACCTGAAGCTACTAAAGAAAAAGGGAAAAAGGGCTCAACGGTCTCTGCTGTTTCAAGGATCAAAACCCTCAAGGCTAAAAGAAGAAAAAAGATAATGGCCATGAAAAAGACATACAGGGCAAAAAGGGCAAAACTGAAGAAAGAAAAGCCCCTTGATACAAGCCATGTTGAAGAGCAGATCGAGAAGCTGAAAGCCCTTAGCCACATAAAGAGGCTATCAAGGCTTAAACACCAGGTTCTGTCTATCAGCAAAACAGAAGGAGCAGGTGAGGCAGAAAAGAAAAAAACAGGCGGTTCCAGCCTTACTGGCAAATCAAAACAACAGAGCTCTGGAGAAGTTTTAAAGGCATACATGGAGCTTGCCCAGAGACTTATATGGAATGAGTGGACACTTCCCGAGATTAAGGAGGTAGAGGGGCTTGAAACAGTGGTGGTTATTAAGATACTCCTTGATGGAAAGGTCCTTATTTCTGGAATTGAGAGGTCCTCTGGCGACAGCCTTTTTGACCGTTCTGCACTGCGGGCGATTATGAAGGCATCACCCTTACCCCCTCCTCCTGAGGAGATGGAGCTTGGCATAAGGTTCAGACCATGAAAAGGCTTTTTATTGTCATAATAGTTACCCTGTTGTTTTCCCTTGATGCACAGGCAAGGGTGTATATAGATATTAACTCTCCAACCCTCCGTCCAGTGCCCACCGCTGTTTATGATTTCAGAGGAGACAAAAGCGGCTCAGAGTTAGCCGATATCATCAGGGCAGACCTCGGGCTTAGTGGAGTCTTTGAGATAGTTCCAAAGGAGGTCTATCTTGAGTCTGACCTTCCTGCCTTTAATAAATCAAACTGGACACCCCTGGGAATTGACCTCGTCCTGAAGGGTGCGGTGCTTAAGGAGGGAGACAGGCTTCAGGTTACGGTCTATCTGTTTGATGTGGTTAACGCTGAGGTGATTCTTAAAAAGCAATACAGCTCAAAAGAGAAATTCCTCAGACCCCTTGGCCACTCTGTCTCAAACGATGTCTACAGGGCTATAACAGGCCAGGATGGTCCCTTCAGGACAAAGATAGCCTTTGTTGGTATAAACCGGAAGGGGAAAAGGTCAATCTATATAATGGATTGGGATGGCAAGAGACTTAAAAACACAGGAATAAGCGGCGAACTCCTGACCGCTGTTCACTGGTCTTTAGATGGAAAGTCTATTATCTACTCATCCCTTAAAGGCAAGAGGTGGGGAATTTATCTTGCCAGCTTCAGAACTGGCAAGGAGAGGCTCCTGTTCAGAGCCAGTGGCACTAACATTGCAGGTGGGTTCGTAAAGGGTAGAAACTCTTTCCTCTTTTCATCATCCTACAAGGGCTCGCCCGATATTTTTATTTACAACCTTGATGAAGGAAGGGAAAGCCGTATTACCTGGAACAGGGGTATAGAGGTCTCTCCAAGCCCTTCCCCTGATGGTAAATGGATGGCCTTTGTATCAAATCGTTCTGGCACTCCCCAGATTTACAAGATGAGACTTGACGGAACAGGTCTTAAAAGAATAAGCTTTACAGGTGGATACAATACATCACCTGACTGGTCTCCAAGGGGAGACCTGATAGCCTTCAGTGGTCTTGTGGGAGGAAAGCATCAGATATTTATTGTTAATGCTGATGGCACCGAGCCCAGACAGCTTACATCCAGAGGTAACAACGAAGACCCGACCTTTTCGCCTGATGGAAGATTCCTTGCCTTTGTATCCGATAGAAAGGGATACAGGGCAATTTATATAATAAGGGTAGATGGTGAAGGACTGAAAAGACTGACAGGCAGAGACATAGAAGCGGTCTCTCCTGACTGGTCACCATTAAACATATTCTAAATTTCAAAGGAGGTCAATATGAAGAGGCACTATATCCTTTCTATCATTGCAATCCTTATCACCCTTTTCATCCTTCAGGGTTGTTCAAAAAGAAGGGTATCAACCCCGGCTGGCTCAGAGGAGTCAATGCAGCCATCCCCTGAAGAAAGGGTGACCACAGAGCAGGAAGCCCCTGGAAGGGCAGGCATGGAAGAGGAGAAGATAAGCGAACAGGAGATGGCTTCAATAAAGACTACTGAGGTTGAAGAGCCTAAGGTTGCAAGGATTACCGAGGAGGAAAAGGCTGAAATCTTTAAGGACATTCACTTTGACTTTGACAGATATGACATCAGAGAGGATGATCGTCCCACCCTCAAAAGGATTGCCGACTGGCTTATTGAACACCCTGATGTAAAGCTGATAATAGAGGGGCACTGCGACGAAAGAGGCACAAACGAATACAACCTCGGCCTTGGTGACAGGAGGGCATCGGCAGCAAAACAGTATCTGCTTACCCTCGGAGTCTCTTCATCAAGACTACAGACAGTCAGCTATGGTGAGGAGCGTCCCCTTTGCACCGAACACAATGAAGACTGCTGGTGGCGTAACAGAAGGGCTCATTTTGTTGTTATACAGGG
>CAZIIE010000196.1:0-2996 GCA_964539375.1 uncultured Nitrospirota bacterium
CTGTTCAACAGGCTCTAACTTATTAAATTTCAATAAAATTTTCCATATTCAAAAAATCTTTCACCCCCGATATCTAAACAACGAAAATCTACTATTTTCGGGGGTCTGGGGGCGACGCCCCCAGAGTAAAGTCCTTATATTTCTTGAACAGCCTCGTTATCTTTCTTCTGTCTTTCTCTTAAAAATCCCTGTTAAACTGCACATAATATTAAGCAACTGTTATGCCAAAGCTAATTCATTGAAAATAAAGGAAAAAATTGATAGCACTTTCAGGTGCTGTTACAATAAGGTAACACCAATTAAAAGAAACTTCAGCAACAAATAAAGCCAAAAAGCTTGAAAAAACAGGGCTTCAGGGCATTAGGAAATAAATGGTAAAAGGTGTGTTGATTATATAGAGTAGCTGTTACAGAAAAGTAACAGAAAGGCTGGTTACCCCCCTATCCCGTACTGCCTCATCTTCTCCCAGAGGGTCTTACGGCTTATACCAAGCACTGAGGCCGCACGGCTACGGTTACCCCCCGTTTGTCTGAGCACCCTGACTATGTATTGTTTTTCAGCTTCCTGAGCCACCTTTGTAAGGGGCTGTAACTCGAGCTCTTCATGAGCGCCCTTTTTAAACAGATGGGACGGCAGGTCCTCTCTGGTTACCCTGTCTCCTTCACAGAGTGTTACCATCCGTTCTACAATATTTTCCAGTTCCCTGACATTTCCAGGGAAATGATATTCCATAAGTGCACTCACGGCATCCTTTGAGAAGCTGACCTGTTTCCCGAGTCGGCTGTTGTAACGCTGAAGAAAGTGCTCAATCAGAAGGGGTATGTCCTCCCGTCTTTCCCTGAGCGGTGGCAGTGTAAGAGGAATCACTGCCAGACGGTAGTAAAGGTCTTCCCTGAAGTTTCCTTCCTTTACCTCAGTTTCAAGGTCACGATTAGTGGCAGCAATCACCCTGACATCCACCTTTATGCTCTCAGTACCACCAAGTCGCTCAAAGGTGCCATCCTGAAGAACCCTCAGAAGTTTAACCTGCACCGCAGGCGGCAATTCTCCCACCTCATCAAGAAACAGGGTTCCTCCATTGGCAAGCTCAAATCGGCCAGGTTTCCGCCTTGTAGCACCTGTAAAGGCACCCTTTTCATAGCCAAAGAGTTCGCTTTCTATAAGGTTTTCAGGTAATGCCCCACAGTTTACCACTACAAAGGGACCGTCCTTCCTTTTTCCCTGATAGTGTATGGTGGAGGCAACAAGTTCCTTACCAGTGCCACTTTCACCAAGTATCAGCACGGTTGAGTCAGACTGGGCAAGTCTATCAATCATCCTGAATACATCCTTCATTGCATCGCTTTCACCGATGATATTTGGATAGCAGTAGCAGCGGGACACGGCTTTTTTCAGACGCAGGTTTTCATCCTGCAGGTCTTTAACCTCGGCTGCTCTATTGATGATAAGAGCTAATTCATCAAGGCTGAAGGGTTTGGTTATATAATCAAAGGCACCTAATTTCATTGCCTCAACCGCATCCTTTATGGTTCCAAAGGCTGTCATAAGAATAACCATGCAGGAGTTATCTATCTCCTTTATCTTCTTCAGTACCTCCATACCATTAATGTCAGGTAACCTGACATCGGTAAGCACAATATCAAAGGGCTCCTCACTGTAAGCCTGTACTCCCTCAAGTCCTTTTTCAAAGGATTTCACAGAATAACCCTTTGCCTTTAGGGCATCCTCTATGGTTATGCGCATGATTTTTTCATCCTCAATAACAAGCACCGATTTTTTATCCATTGTCACCTCCTGAACTTAAGGGTAAAGGTGGTTCCAACGCCCTTTTCACTGTCTACCATGATTTCGCCATTATAGTTTTTCACAATCTCGTAGGTCAACCATAGCCCCAATCCTGTGCCCTCGCCAGGCTGTTTGGTGGTAAAGAAAGGGTCAAATATCTTTGGCAGGTTTTCTTTATCAATGCCCTCGCCTGTGTCTGAAACGGTGATAACCTTATAGCCATCATCATTAAAACCCTTTATGGTGAGAGTGCCTCCGCTTTTCATTGCATGCACCGCATTTATTATCAGGTTAAGCATGATCTGCTGAAAATCGTGTGGGTCAATGATAATGGTCAGTCCATCCTGTATCTGAACAGTGTATTTAATACCCTTGTTTTTTAATCGGTACTCAACGAATTTATAGATATCCTGAAGTATTGCCTTTACATCCACCACCTCTGGATTACGACTTCCTGTTCTTGACATCCAGAGGAGTTTCCCCACGATTGTCTCAATCCTGTTAAGACCATCTTTGAGAAGATTGAGATACTTATTCCTTAACTCCTCGTTATCTCCCATAAGTTCAAGCATATCCACGCAGTTGAACATTCCACCAAGGGGGTTGTTTATCTCATGGGCCACTCCTGATGCAAGAATACCAATAGATGCAAGTTTTTCAGACTGGAGCAGTTTTTCATGGGTCCTTTTCAGTTCAAGGTTTGCCTGTTTTATCCTTTCAATCATATTGTTAAAACTTTGACCAAGAAGGGCAAGCTCATCGTTTCCCTTGATATGAACCTTCACATCAAGGTCACCTGAGCCGGCCCTCTCCATTGTTCGGGCAAGATAGGTAATGGGCTTTATGAATCTTCTACTTAAAATGATAATTATAAAAAACCCGACTATCAGAACTACTATGGTAAAGAAAAGTATTCTCTTTACCATATTTGAGATTTCATGCTCTACCTCTTCAAGGGAGATAGCAAACTTGAGGGTTCCCCATCTTTTTTTACCAATGGAAAGGGGAGTGGCAAAATCAAGGGCATCGTGGCCAGTCACCTTGCTATGAAACTTCTGCACCACCGTGGTGTTTGCACTCAGTGCGTGCTGAGTCAGGGTATCTGTATAGACTTTTCCGTATTCACTGAAGTCGTTATGGGAGATGACCCTGCCATGCTCATCAAGTACGGCAAGATAGAGGAGGTTCAGTTCTTTCTTGTTGAATATATC
>CAZIIE010000197.1:0-2976 GCA_964539375.1 uncultured Nitrospirota bacterium
ACCCTTGGCAGCTCATACTCACAGGCATACCTCCATATCTTCTCAGTCTCTGCCTTCACTCCAGATATGGCACTGACAATCAACACAGCTCCATCGGATACCCTGAGGCATCCCCTGGTGTCTTCTATAAAATTAATAAAGCCAGGAGTATCAATGATATTAAATCGATTGCCCTGCCAGTCACAAAAACAAACCGAGGAAGAGATGGTAATCTTTCGCTCTATCTCTTCAGGGTCAAAATCGGTTACAGTGTTACCAGCATCCACAGAGCCCATTCTGTCAATCATACCTCCATTGAAAAGCATTGCCTCCACCAAAGAGGTCTTACCTGCCCCACCATGTGCCACTACTGAAAGATTCCTGATCTTAGATACCTCGTACTTTCCCATAATACCCCCTTTTAGTTTAATTTCTAAATTCTAAATTCGAAATTCTAAACAAATTCTAAATTTCAATTTTCCGATTTTACTGAACTTCCGATGTTCCGCCCTTCCGACTTCAGCACTATTATAAACCACAGAGGACACAGAGCATCAATTTACAAATTCTAATCTCTAAATTCTAATCAAACTCCAAATCCAATTTCTCAAATTTTTATATTTAATGTCTTCTTTCTAACTTCCAAAACTATAAAACTCAACACTAAACACTAAACACTTACATCTCTCTTCTCTATCGCCTTCAGCCTGTTGCCTATTTCCCTACCCCCTACTCCCTGCTTTTCACCCTTCAATTATCTCTTCAATAACAGGTTTATACTCTATATTTTTTTCAACCCTTGCTGTTATTATTCGTACAATTATAAAGGTTATTATAAGCAAAGAGAATCCACCAATGGCTGAAAGGAGGTCTGCATCCATCTCTATAAATCTACTCAGCACCTCCCGACCTATTATAGCACCAACTATTAACATCAAAGCAGGTATCCCATAAATAAGGACAGAGCCTTTCAGGTAGGAATAGGGCCTAAACACAACCCTGACCCTCTGTCCCTCCTTTGCCTTTACCTGATTGAAGGCCTCAATAATTGCCCCTCCATCGGTAAGCAGACATTTTCCCTCGGTGCATTTGTCACATATGCTCTTCCTCTCAACAACCACTTTGGCTATCATGCCTTCAACGCTCTTTACCACTCCGATTTCTTCCATATCTTTAGCATTTTAACATAAATATTTAGTTTTTAAAAGTCATTTTCAGCCCTTAATTGCCCCTGCAGAAAGACCACCTATTATCCTTTTCTGGAACAAAAACACAATAAGCACCAGGGGAAGGGTCGCCACAGTGGATGCTGCTGCAAGCTCACCCCAGGGGAGGGTGTATTGTCCCTGAAACAGTGCAATTCCCACTGAAAGGGGCTGCATATCCTTCTGGGTCATTATCAAAAGGGCAAAGAAGAACTCATTCCAGGCATAAATGAATACAAGTATTGCTGCTGTAAACACACCAGGATAGGAAAGGGGCAGAATAACACGAAAAAGTCCGCCTATGTATCCGCACCCATCAACCATTGCTGCTCTTTCAAGGTCCTGTGGCAGTTCATTAAAGTAGCTTGTTAGTATCCAAACCCCAAGGGGGAGGGTAAGTGTTATGTAAGGGATGATAAGGCCTCTGTATGTATTAAGCCATCCAAGTGACTGGAGAATCCTCCACACAGGCCCAGCAATGGATATCTGGGGGAACATGGAAACCAGTAAAAGGCTTGCAAGGATAACCCTCTTAAAGGGTAAGTTTATTCTTGATATACTATAACTGGCAAACACTGAGATGGTTATGGTAATCACAGTTGTTGCTGATGCAATCAGGGCTGAGTTCTTGACATACTTTAGCAGATTATATTTAAAGATAGCTGACCTGTAAAAATAGGAGGTTCCATCAGGTATCAGTTTTGGTGGAATGGATGTAACCTCAATGGGACTTTTAAAGGAGGTCAAAACAAACCACAAAAAGGGGGCAAGACTGAAAAAAACCACCAGAGCAACCATAAACAAAAGTGACAGTTTTCCAGCCTTCATCTTAAAGCCCCTTTCATAAAACCCCTTCCAAGGGTTCTCAGATATATAATAGAAACAAAAAAGGAGACCAGAAAAACCACCACCGATATGGTTGAGCCGTACCCCATAAGTCCTTCGGCAAATATCTTTTTGTATCCATAAAACTGAAGCACATTGGTTGAATCAGCTGGTCCACCCTGGGTCATCACAAAGACAAGGTCAAAGACCCTGAAGGCATCGGTCGTTCTGAAAAGAAGGGCTATTAAAAGGGCTGGTCTTATGACAGGAAAGGTTATACGCCAGAACCTCTTCCAGGCTGTCGCACCATCAATGCTTGCCTGGGCATACAGCTCAGGTGGAATAAGCTGAAGCCCAGCCAGTATTATCAGGGCAGCAAAGGATGTGGTCTTCCAGACATCAGCTACCAGTATTGCCATAAAAGCAAAAAAGGGGTCTGCAAGCCATGCCTTGTAGGCAGTAATACGGGTTCCAAACAAAAGGTAATTAAAAAGTCCATACTTATCATTAAAGATAAATCTCCACAGCTGAGAGGACACCACAGTGGGAATTGCCCAGGGCACAAGAACCGATGCCCTTACCAGTCCTCGTGCAGGGAATCTTCTGTTTATTATCAGAGCAATTCCAAGACCAAATAAAACCTCAAAAAGGGTGGATAAAAAGACAAACAAAAGGGTATTCATTAATGCCCTGAGAGCAACCCTGTCATGCAAGAGTTCCCTGTAGTTGTCAAGTCCCACAAAGGGTTCGCCAAGCCCTGGAAGGCTTAACACAATCCTGTGAAGGCTCATATAAAAGGAATGTGCTATAGGATAAAAGGCAAAGGCAGTGATGAATAGAAAGCAAGGTAAAAGCAGAAAAATTCCAAACAATACCTCTCTTTTACGCATCTGCATAAGTTGGTTATTGGTATATTGGTATATTGGTTTAGTTGTTATTGCTAAAATTAAGATAAACTAATCATGTA
>CAZIIE010000198.1:0-2953 GCA_964539375.1 uncultured Nitrospirota bacterium
GTCTTTTATGCAGTGGCTGAAGACAGGGCTGGAAACCAGACTGTAAAGGCCCTTCGCACAATTGTAAAACCCGAAAGATTCAGGTCATCAAGAATAAGTATTAGTGATGCCTTTATACAGAGGGTTGTCTATCCGCTTCTTGGTGAAGATGGAGATGACCCTGTAAAGGCATTCAAAGAGGTAAACGAACACTGGAGAGCAAAGGATACCGAGAGGCTTCATGAGATAGGTATGAAGTCTGCTGACAGACCGCTCTGGAAAGGGCCTTTTCTTCAGCTTCGTAACAGCAAGGTGATGGCTCTTTATGGAGACAGAAGGACCTATCTCTATAATGGAAGACCTATAAGTAAGAGTATACATCTTGGCTATGACCTTGCCTCTGTGGCAAACGCCCCTGTGCCAGCAGCAAACTCAGGCGTTGTGGTCTTTGCTGACGACCTTGGCATTTACGGAAACGCAGTTATTATTGATCATGGCCTTGGTCTCATGAGTCTTTATGGGCATTTATCGGAGATAAAGGTAACCTCTGGGCAGGAGGTGAAAAGGGGCGATATCATTGGCCTTACTGGCTCCACTGGCTTTGCAGGCGGTGACCATCTGCACTTCGGGATACTTGTGCAGGGTATTGAGGTCTCGCCCCTTTATTTCTGGGATGCCCGATGGATTAAGAACAATCTTACTATTGAATAGCCATGAAGATACCCTATAAAAGAAGCAAAAGGGGAATCATTATAGAGGTAAAGGTTGAACCCCGCTCATCACGGGCACAGGTGGCAGGGCTGCTGGGTGAAAAGCTAAAGGTAAAACTTACCTCACCGCCTGTTGAAGGAGCGGCAAACAAACAGCTAATTGAGGTGTTGTCAAAGTTTTTCGGGGTCAAAAAGTCTTCTATATCCATTATCAGAGGACAGAGTTCAAAAAACAAGACCATAGAGATTGAGGGCTTATCAGAGCCACCGCAACTTTAGTCCTTTTATTTTCCTATAATCTCCTTCACAGAGGGGAACTGTCCCATATCGGTATGGGGCAGAAACAGGGCAGACATGAACTCATCCATATATCCACCCTTTACAGATAGCTCCACATAGGTCATCATTGATGAAACCCGTTCAGCCTCCCTTCTCATATCCTCAGAAAGCAGACAGAGGTAAGCACCTGCCACCGAGGTATTACCCATGAACTTAAATCGCTCTCTTGGTATGTCTGGAAGCATACCCATTACAATGGCCTTTTCCACATCTATGTAGTTGCCAAAGCCCCCTGCTATGTAGACCCGCTCTATCATTTCAAAGGGGAACCCAACCTCTTTAAGAAGCATTGATACACCTGCATAGATGGCTGCCTTTGCACGAACGATATTCTCAATGTCAACCTGTGTAAGCACAATCTCTCTTTCCTGCCCGCGATAAACAACATACTCAGGCCCATCCTCGCCCTCGCGGATACGGTCTGTTCTGGCCTCGGGGTTGAACCTGCCCCTCTGGTCTATAATTCCTGAGAGAAACATCTCTGTAATAGCATCAATCATTCCTGAGCCACAGATACCTATGGGAGTAGTCTCGCCAATAACCTTTATCTCAGGCTCCAGAGTTTCGCGGTCTATCCTTACAGATTCAATGGCACCCTTTGTGGCGCGCATACCGTTTTTGATACCACCACCTTCAAAGCAGGGGCCTGCAGAGCAGGCAGCGGTCATGAGCCAGTCCCTGTTGCCTATTACTATCTCACCGTTTGTGCCTATATCCATAAAAAGGGATAGCTCTTCCTGAAGGTGCATCTTTGTAGCAAGCACCCCTGAGACTATGTCACCACCCACATAGCTTGCCACACAGGGCACTGTGTAAACAGGGGCATCCTTTCTTATCTTAAGGCCTGCATCACGGGCCCTCCACACTGGAAAGCTGTTTGCAGTTGGTATGTAGGGCTCTTCCCTTATGTAGGCAGGGTTAAGTCCCCAGAAAAGATGGGCCATAGTGGTATTGCCTGAGATTACCACTGATTCAATATCCTCGGGATTTATATTGTGGGTCTGACATATTGGGTCTATGAGGTCGTTTATGTCAGTCACCACTGCCCTTCTTAGGGCATTAAGCTCACCACCTTCTGTGGCATTAACAATACGGGTGATAACATCATCACCGTAGCGCATCTGGGAGTTGTATGTGGAGCCCACATCCACCACTCTACCATCGCAGGTATCCACCAGATAAACCACCACTGTGGTGGTACCAATGTCAACGGCAAGGCCATAGTAACAGGGTTTTTCAACTGGTTCCTCCACTGAAAGGGCCTCCCCGCTTTCTTTTTGATAGCACAGGAAGACCTTCCAGTCGTTCTGTCTCAGGCCATCGGCAAGGCCCTTCATAAAATCATAGGGATAACTAAGGGTTATACCCTTTTCATCAAGGGCCCTCTTAAGCCTTTCAAGGTCGCTTATGTTGTCATCAAGTGTGGGAGGAGGAAGCTCTAAAGCAAGCCTTGAGATAAGAGGTGATAGTTTTGCCCTGTAGGATATAAAGAGCTCAAAGAGATCACGGGTCCTTGAGATAGCAATCTTATCACCAACTGTAAGCATTGACTCAATGGGAATCTCAACCGACAGGTCACCTTCTGGATAGGTCTGACAGGCAAGCACAATGCCCTTCTGTCTTTCTTCCTGAGAGAGTCTTCCATAACTTCCAACCTTCACATCCCCCTTGAGTATCCTCACCTTACACTTTCCACAGGTACCCTTTCCACCACAGGATGCTGTGAGAAATATCCCCTGTTGTTTAAATGCCTCATAAAGAGACTGACCTTCCTGAGCCTCTATCTCTTTTCCATCCGTGAAGGTTATCTTCATTTATGAACCTCCTTGGTAAGCCTTTTTAACATTTTCATTGGTGATTTCACCACGATAGATATTCAGGGCTGACCTGACTTCAGGACTTTCCTTAATAGCCCTTTCCACCCC
>CAZIIE010000199.1:0-2941 GCA_964539375.1 uncultured Nitrospirota bacterium
TGTTTGCAGGCATACACATCATGCTTGAGAGAACCATAAGGGTGGGTGATTTTATTAAGCTTGAAAGTGGTGAGGAGGGCTATGTGGAGGACATAACCTGGAGAACCACCCGCATAAGGATGCTTCCAAACAACATGGTGCTGATACCTAACAGTAAACTTGCCCAGAGTATCATTACAAACTATTACCTTCCCTTTAAGAGGATGTCCCTGTTGATAAGGGTGGGCGTTAGTTATGATGCTGACCCAGAGCATGTTGAAAGGGTGCTTTTAGAGGTTGCCAAATCGGCAGTGGGCGAAATCCCAGGGCTTCTTGGTGAGCCAGAGCCCTTTGTGAGGTTTATTCCTGGCTTTGGAGACAGCTCCCTTGACTTTACCCTTATCTGTCAGGTAAGGGAGTTTGTTGACCAGTACCTGGTGCAGCATGAGTTGAGAAAGAGGATTTTCAAGAGGTTCAAGGAAGAGGGCATTGAGATACCATTCCCTCACAGGACGGTCTATCTAAGGGAGGAAAAGGATTGGCAGAAGTGAATAACACCTTTGAATTTAAAAGGTGTTACACTGTTTTGATTTCTACTGGCAGAAAGGCCAGGAACCTGAAGGAGCTCCTTGATATACTGAGGGATGTCAGTGCTGATTCAATCTTCCACCACACCTTGCAGTATTTTATGAAGGTTCACCAGTTAAGCTACACCAATGATTTTGCCCAGTGGGCAGGGGAGTCCCTTGAAGAGCGTGCCCTTTCAGAGCGTCTTTCCAGCATTGACCCCTTTGAGTTCTCCCAGATTGAGCCTATCAGAGCAAGACTTATAGAAACAGTTGAGTCTTTCCTTGAGGAGTTTCCAGAACCAAGGGATGTGTTTCCTGGTAATGAGTTTTACTTCAACATGACCCTTTCCTTTGTTTATCCTGTTGGCATTAGGGTGACAGGGCTGACCGAGTTTCTCCAGGCTCTGAAATCTGTTGACCCCCAGTGCATTTATTATCACTTTTATGAGGCACGCTGGAGGTTAGAGAATTCAATAGACGATTTCTCAATGTGGCTTGAACACAGTCTTGGGGAGAAGGCACTGGCTGAAGAGGTAAGGGCAATTGACCTTTTTATGCACACCATTGAAGGAGTAAGAAATAGGATTGTCAATTTGGTTCAGGAAAGACTCCTTCGGGGAGGCAATGAGTGATAGAGCTTTACAGAGGCATAGCACCAGAGGGTGACCTGATAATCATAGAAAGGCTATGCGAAAAACTAAAGGGACTCTCTTTTCTTCACATAAACTCCACAAGGGCCGGTGGAGGAGTGGCTGAAATACTTCAGAGGATGGTGCCCTTTCTTAAAAGCCTCGGGATTGAAGCCCGCTGGGATGTGATAGAGGGAGATGACAGGTTTTTTGACATAACAAAGAAGATGCACAACGCCCTTCAGGGTAATGATATTGAGTTTACCGATGATATGTTTGAGTACCACTATGAGGTAAACAGAAAAAACGCCGAGAAACTTGACCTTTCAGCAGACATGGTTTTTGTGCACGACCCTCAACCCTCTCCGCTTATAGAATTCAGGAAAGATGGAAAGTGGCTCTGGCGATGCCATATAGACCTTTCAATGCCGTCCCAGAAGGTCTGTGATTATCTGATGAGATATTATGAAAGCTATGATGCCTCTGTTTTTTCCATATCAAAGTTTGCAAGGGGTAAAAAGAGACTGGAGTTTGTGGTGCCACCTTCTATTGATCCGATTAGTGAAAAGAACAGAGAACTCACAGATGAAGAGATTGACAGGATACTTGAAAAATACAAAATCCCCCGTGACCGTCCAATTATACTTCAGGTCTCCCGTTTTGACAGGTTTAAAGACCCTGTTGGTGTAATCAAGGCCTACAGGATTGTGAAACAGTATAACGACTGTGTCCTCGTGCTCGCTGGTAGCCCTGCCACTGATGACCCTGAAGGTGAGGAGGTGCTCAGGGAGGTTCAATCCTATGCAGAAGGTGACCCTGATATATTTATACTGATGCTTCCTCCCTTCAGTGACCTTGATATAAATGCACTTCAAAGGGCTGCAACGGTTATACTTCAGAAATCCCTCAAGGAGGGCTTCGGACTTACCGTTTCAGAGGCGATGTGGAAGGGGAAACCTGTGATTGGCGGTGCTGTAGGTGGAATACCCCTTCAGATAATCCATGGTGTAACAGGTTTTCTTGTGTATTCAATAGAGGGTGCTGCCTTCAGGATAAGACAGTTTCTCAACAATCCCGAAATGACTCGCAGGATGGGTGAAAAGGGTAGAGAGCATGTAAGGGAAAACTTTTTTATCACCCGTCAGATTAGAGACTATCTTTCAATCTGGTATTATCTGCAGTTTGGAAAGGGAAGGATAATTGAACTCTGATGTCTGAAAGTTTCAGGGCATTACTGGACAGGGACTTTGCTGACCGAAGACTTATTATAGTTACCAACAGAGAACCCTATATACACAAAAAGACCTCTACGGGCATAAAGGTAGACACCCCTGCCGGTGGTGTAACTGCTGCCCTTGATGATGTGCTTAAGACAACCGGTGGGGTGTGGATTGCCTGGGGCAGTGGCACTGCTGACAGGGATGTGGTTAACCCTTCATCTGAGGTAGAGGTCCCACCAGAGGAGCCTTCCTATACTTTGAAAAGGGTCTGGCTTACTTCATCAGATGTGGATAATTACTATCATGGTTATTCAAACAGACTTCTATGGCCCCTATGCCATATAACAATGGAGAGGGTCTTCTTTCGTAAACGATTCTGGCAGGCCTACAAAAGGGTAAACCAGTTGTTTTCAAGGGCAGTGTTAGAGGCGGTTCAGGGCAGACAGGATGACCTGCTATGGATACATGATTACCATCTCTGCCTTGTTCCAGGTCTATTAAGGAAGGAGCTACCCGATGCAACCATTGCCCATTTCTGGCACAT
>CAZIIE010000200.1:0-2840 GCA_964539375.1 uncultured Nitrospirota bacterium
CAAAGTCTGATTCAGCATGAAAATCACCCCTTACCCTGGAGCCAAAGGCAACCACATGCTTAAGCCTCATGCCAAAATACTCGCTAAGTGACCTGACTATCCGCTCAATGGATTCCTTTTCGGTCTTAAACATTGATATAATTATACCCTTCTTAAATATATCCCTTCAATAATTTAAAGGCTGCCTCTAAAACCTCCTGAGATGTTATCTCTTCAAGACACCTTATGCCATAGGGGCATTCTGGCGTATATCCAAATCGGGTGCAGGGACTACAGGAAAGATTCTTATTGATAACAATATGTTTTTTCCCTCCTGGTGCCCATTTTTTTGCAATCCCTGAGCCAAAAAGGGAGACCGTTGGAGTGCCAGCACCTACTGCTATATGAAGCACACCTGAGTCGGGGCCTATAAACAGCCTTGCCTTCTTAAGGATATAGGCTAAGTCCATGAGTGAGGTTTTCCCAGTAAGGTCAAAGGCTCCCTGGGCACCGCTGACTATAATATCTGCGTCTTCTCTATCCCCTTCTGCTCCAACAACCACTACACCAAAGCCCTTATTAATAAGCTCCTGTGCAACTTCAGCATATCTTTTGCCACCCCATCGCCTCTCCCTGACCGTGGCCCCTGGGCTTATTACTACATAGCCTCCTTTATATCTACTTTTCAGTTCAGAGACCCTATCTTTAAGCCAGGAGGAAATCTCAGACTCATTGACCTCTATAAAGGCACCATCGGGGCTGAACTGTATATCATCTTCCTTAAGCTCAACATTAAGAAAACCAAGGGTTGCTTTTATAAGATTAAAAAAACTATAAACCTCGTAGTCGTCGTGGCTGTACTGAACCGCCACATTAAAGGCCCTTTTACGCTCATTTGTCCCAAACCCTGCCCGTACTGGTGCTCCGGTTAGATAGGTTACAGAAGCACTCAAACGGTGCCATTGCTCGGTGTCTATTACAATGTCATACCGGTTTTTAAGGCACTTAAATAGCCCTTTATTTTTATCATAAAGAAACACCTCTTCAATGTCCGTACAGAGGCTGAACACCCCTGCGTTTCTCCTCTCTGCAAGCACATGGACACTGGCATCAGGGATGTATCTTTTAAGAAGCCCTATTGATGGAAGCAAATGCACTGCATCGCCAATCCCACCTGGACGAATTATAAGTATACTGGATAGATTCTCTGGTAGAGGTCGGGGTTTTTTTAAAGAGGTGATAAGTTTTAGTGCTGCGGGGCCAGCTATTGCGTCAATGGTTTTAAGGAGTTTTATTTTATTGATTTTCAATGCAGTTTTATTTATACCATAGTTTGCTGAAGTCAATCTCAAAATCGCAGCTTGCCCTGATGGTGAATTTATCATCAGTGCAGTCTGAGACCTTGTCAAAGCAGTTGTCTTTCAGTCTGAAAATCCTTGCCTTCCTGATGTCAGGATAGACAAGCACATACCACTGAACCTTTTCTTTTTCGTAAAGCTCAAACTTTATGTATTCATCCTTCTGCACGCTCTGCTTTGATACCACCTCAAACACCACTTCAGGGGGGCTTTTAATATAATCCTCTACCCTGTGGCATACAACAACCAGATCAGGTCTTAAAACCGTATCGTCTGAGACTATCCAGTCAAGCTCTGAAAACACATAGCATTCCCTGTTGCAGTCATCTAACTGGTTTTTTATCTGATAAAGTAATTCAGCCACAGCATATTGATGTTTTGATACAGGAGATGGTGCCATTGCATAGGGAATACCTTCTATAAGCTCCCAGTCACCTTCCCATTGGGTGTAATCTCTGTAAGTATAATGAGGAAGCACTTTAGCTGTTGATGTATGATAATTTCTCATAGATTTATAATAACAGAGCGGTTCTTGCTTGTCAAACAAAAGGTCTAATAGCGGAGCAGATATATAATCAACAACCAGCCCCCTACGGTCACCGAAAGCACCCTGTCTTTAAACATTGCCTCAGTGGCATCTCCATAGCCTTTTTCTACATTCATGAGGTATCTGAAAAGCCCGAAGGTCACCACAGGAACGGTATAAACCAGCGTAATTGATTGCTCAAGAGTATAAAGTGCATAGCAGATAAGAGAGGCTGAGGAGGAGAGGGTGAGCATGTTTTTAAGAAGCCCCTCTGAATAGTGTCTCAGACTTGTGCGATGTGCTATGGCGTTTTCCTTAAGTCTGGTAAACTCAGAGAGTCTTTTGCCAGAGGCAAGGACAAGGGATATCATAAACATGGTCAGAAAAAGCCAGGGGGATACCCTGACATGAAAGGCCGCTCCACCTGCAAACACCCTTATAACAAATCCTGCTGCCACAGAAAAGATATCCACTATTGGCAGGGTCTTCAGTTTTACTGTGTATAAAGCCTGTACCAAAATGTATAACAACAGATAAAAAAAGAAAAGCCTCTCAATCCTGTAGGAGGCAAAAAGGGAAATAAAGAGAAAGAAAATTGAGAGCATAGCGGCTGTGTTAACTCCAATTTTGCCAGAGGCAATCGGACGGTGCATCTTCCTTGGATGTAAAAGGTCGGTATCCCTGTCGATTATGTCGTTAAATATGTATATTGATGTCGTGCCAAAAGAAAAGGTAAGAAACACTGGCAGGGCAAGCAAAAGGACATCCTCTCTTAACAATGCCCCACCAAAAAAGGGGGCAGCAAATAAAAAGAGGTTTTTTAACCAGTGATGTGCTCTTAATAATCTTATGTAAGCTATTAACATTTAGGTCCCAGAGCAATGAGTTTATCTGATAAATTATGGCTTTATATTTTAAGGGTTATTATAGCATTTATGATATAGGTCATTGATGAATTTTATGCTTTGTAGGATAAT
>CAZIIE010000201.1:0-2779 GCA_964539375.1 uncultured Nitrospirota bacterium
CCTCGGGCATTGTAACAACCGGGTCTTCCCCCATCACATATAGGGCCTTCAGAGAGCCAGGGTTATAGAGCATCTCGTAGAGGTCTTTGCCTCCCTCGGCCGGCCTTGTGCCAACAAGCCAGGCACCCAAGGTATTAGAGTAATCCGATGGAACCTGAAGGGCATCAGGACCTTCACCAAGAAGCATGAGAAGGTTTGCAGCCGAAACCACTGTTTCATAACCCTTCTGGTTTTCTGCTGCTCCAACGGTAAGGGCGATGAGCCTTGAATCAGCGTTTATAAACCTCTTTGCTGCTTCAGTGAATGCCTCGGGGCTGAGTCCGGTTATCTCACAGACCTTCTCAACGCTGAAGGGCTTTACCGATTCTGTTAGCTCATCAAGACCCTCTATTTCCTTTTCCTCTTTAAGGTGAACACCCTCTTTCAAGGCAAAGTTGATAAGGCCAAGCAGAAAAGCCGTACCAGTGGCTGGCCTTATCCTCAACCACTCCGATGACCTTCTTGCAAGCTTGGTTTTTCTCGGGTCAACCACCATCAGATAGGAGCCCTCGTTTTTTGCTTCCAGGAACTTAAGACCAAAGATTGGATGGGTGGATGTGAGGTCTGACTCTAAAACAAGCACAACCTCTTTTCCTATCGGTGAATCAAGCTTAACCGGATTTTGTCTTATACCAAAGGTATCTTCAAAGGCCTTTAAGACCCAGGCATAACCCAACCTTGCTGAGGTGTCAATATTTTCAGTGCCGATTACCTCTTTCATGAATTTTCTGAGCATGTAGTTATCTTCAAGGCCTGCCCGTGAAGAGCCAATTGCACCGATTGAGCCAGCACCGTACTGGTTCTTAATTTCCCTCAAACGGTTTGCCACAAAGTAAAGGGTCTCTTCCCAGGTGCTTTCAATCAGTTCACCTGCCTTCCGTATAAGGGGTTTTTTAAGCCTACCCTCGCCGTATATGAAGTCAAAGCCGAACCTTCCCTTTCCACAGAGGTCTCCCTGATTTACACCCTTTCCATCAACCCCCCTGACCCTGAGAATCCTCCCCTCTCTGAGGTCAAGGGTCAGGGTGCAACCCACTGAACAGTAAGGACAGATGCTGTCGTGGCTTTCAAGAAACCAAGCCCTCGCTCTGTACTTGTAAGGTTTGGCACCGAGTGCGCCTACCGGGCAGGCATCCACACACTGACCGCAGAACTCACAGTCAAGGGTTTCCTCAAAGGCAGGGCTGATTTTTGTTTTAAATCCCCTTCCGATAAGGTTTATTGCCCCCACACCCTGATGCTCCCAGCACACCCTTACACATCTGCCACAGAGTATGCAACGGTTTGGGTTTCGTTCAATCAGAGGGCTTGTTGCCTCAGGGTCGTGCTTTCTTTCTGCATAAAAACGGCTTTCTGAAGGGCCATACTTGTAGGCAAGGTCCTGGAGACTGCACTCTCCTGCCTTGTCACAGATGGGACAATCAAGGGGGTGGTGAACTAAAAGGAGTTCAAGCACAGTTCTTCTGGCCTTCTGAAGGTTTGGCGTATTGGTGTAAACCACCATGCCATTGTCTGCAGGGGTGGAACAGGAAGCCATAAGCTTGCGCTGACCCTCCACCTCAACCAGGCAGAGCCTGCACCCACCGTAGGGTTTTAGTCTTCGGTCCCAGCAAAGATGGGGGATGTAGATGTTATTAGCCTTTGCTACTTCAAGTATGGTCATCCCCTTTTCTGCCTCTATCTTTTTGCCATCAATCGTAAGTTCTATCATGCTTAAACCTCCTAAATATTAAATTCTAATATCTAAATCCGAAATTCTAAACAAATCCTAAATTTTTCAAACTCTCCATCAACGAAATGACAGGTATCAACTCAATGAACGCCTTTGCCAATAAACCAAATATACCGAGTTACAAACCTTTTTAGAATTTAGTGCTTAGGATTTAGTGTTTACAGAAAACATATCCCTTGGCCCTACTTTGACTGCGCCGAATTTGCACTTTTCATAACAGGTTCTGCATTTTATACAGATAGACTGGTCAATCTCGTGGGGTTTTTTCTTCTCTCCAGTTATTGCCTGAACAGGACAGTTTCTTGCGCAAACAGTGCATCCCGTGCATGCCTCTTTATCAATGTAGAAAGTGGAAAGCTCTCTGCACACACCTGCCTTACACCACTTCTGATTTATATGGGCTTCGTATTCATCTCTGAAGTAACGGATGGTTGTTAGTATGGGGTTTGGGGCGGTCTGGCCAAGTCCGCAGAGGGATGTTTTTATTATCTCCCTTGAGAGGTCCTCAAGCAGCTCAATATCACCCTCTTTGCCCCTTCCTTCGGTTATGTCAATCAGCTTGTCAAGCATAACCCTTGTGCCTATTCTGCAGGGTGGACACTTGCCGCAGGACTCATCAGCAGTAAACTCAAGGAAGAATCTTGCCACATTGACCATGCAGTTTGAATCATCCATAACAACCATTCCGCCTGAACCTACAATGGCACCTGTCTTCACAATATCCTCGTAAGTCACTGGAGTGTCAAGCAGATGTTCTGGCACGCATCCACCAGAGGGTCCACCAAGCTGAACAGCCTTGAACTTTCTGCCCCTTTTGATGCCACCGCCTATCTCGTATATCACTGTCCTCAGGGGTATGCCCATAGGCACCTCAATAAGCCCTATATTGTTAATGGCACCTGTCAGGGCAAAGACCTTTGTGCCAGTTGACTTCTCCGTGCCAAGACTTCTGTACCAGCTACCACCTTTAAGGATAATCTGAGGGATATTGGCATAGGTCTCAACATT
>CAZIIE010000202.1:0-2766 GCA_964539375.1 uncultured Nitrospirota bacterium
ACAAAGAATATGATTGAAAGGGAGACCTCTCCAAAGCACCTTCCACGCTCTTTGACTATACAAAAATCTGCACCTGAAGGAGCTGTTACTAATTGTTTTATTATAAAGGAGCCTGCAAGAAATACAGATCCACTAAGAAAGAGCCAGTAAAAAATAATCACGAAGAAAAATACAGGAGACATATCACTTGATAAAAAAGATAAATTCCTTTTTCTGCATGTGACCGTCCAGACTCATACATTTCCATTTAACAGTGTATTTGCCTGGAGGGAGGTTTTTCTTTAATTCAACCTCCATTATGGTGTCGTCTTCTTTAAACAGGGTTTTGCCTGATACCTTTTCACCCTTTTCATTGAATACCTCAATCTTAGAAAAGGCAGGTTCCACTGAGCCAACAAAGGTAATGCTTATCCTATCAGGTGATTTTTCTACTGTGCTGCCTGGTTCAGGACTGCACTGAAGCATGTAAACATGAGCTGATACAGATGGAATAAGGCCAAAAAATAAGATTAATATAGCTGTGGCTATCCTCATATTACCTCCACTTTACAAAAATGCCCGAATGATCTGACCTCTGAGCCTCTTTGCGTAACAGAAGCTCTGACCTCTGGTCAGAGCTTTAATTCCATTTTAGCATATTTTTGATCTCAATGGTCATATCAAGCATATTCCCATGGTCTTACCACTGCCTGAGAATCTTTTTGGGCGTGAAGGTCAAAAATTTTCACACCATCTGAATATTCAATTGTTTTGTAGGAAGTTATGCTTAACATCTTTTTTATAATATCATCCATACGGAAACATTGGTCTTTAATAATCCTGAATTCCTGCTCAATAGATTCTCTTTTATTTAGCTTATCATTGATTAAATCAGTAAGCCCGATAATTATCGTAAGCGGCTGTCTCAACTCGTGAGCAGTGGCTCCAGCAAGTTCAATCAATGCCCGCAGGCGGTCTTCTTCAATCTCCCTGTTAAGGTTATAACTGACCTTTTTTGAAAGACGCCAGAAGGAAAAAAAGATGAAGATAATTGATAAAAGACCAATTGTTGCAAAGGAAAAAACATCCCTTTTTATCCTTGTATTATGTATCCTTTCTGATACAGACATAGGGATATCAACAGTCACAAGAAAAGGAGTTCCTGTTTCTTCTTTTGAAATAATTTCTTCATAGTGAAAGGTTTTGTTGTTGTTCTGATTGAGTATTGAATAAATACTATCAGGGGAAAGTGTGCCAGGGCTTTCTGGAAGATTACTGATCTTAAACTCAATTTTTGTATCTGTATGAAAAGGCAGTATCACTGCATGGTCCTTATAGGTCATATTAGTGATCAGGTAAGCTGCTATTGCCCTGCTTGTGGTTAGAAGTTCTGTTATCTGTTCTTCTTTGTGTTTATGAATTGTCCATAAAGAGAGTCCTGCAATAAGGATCGCCAGTATGACCGTAAAGGGAATGGTATAGAGAAATGTAAGATTTATAGGCTTTCTGTAACTCATTTTATCATCTCCTTTGTTTTGAATGTAAAAAGTGGCAGCAGGCGGGAGGGTACCTGCTGCCTGGGAAGGAGGTGACGAGGCTTATCGCCAGAAGGGCATTGTATTACCACCAAAATTCCCATGATTCCTGTTTTGGTTACCTTGGTTTCTGTTAAAAGGGTTCTGTTTGTTGATGCCTTTATTGCCATAATCTCCTTGCGGATTACCATAGGTTGTATTATTGTTATCCCAATCATACATACCATAACTGCCCATCATATCATGTGCCTTTTCGTAACCACCCATCATTCCAGGGCCCATCATGCCACCACCCATATGACCACCACCCCAGCCACCATGAGCAAAGGCAAAGGCTCCTCCTGTGAATGCCAGTACTGCTAATACTGTTAGTGTCAAATATAACTTTTTCATTTCAGACCTCCTTGTTTTTTAAGGGTACCAGATGTAACCCTGTCTTCTTGGGTACTATAATAGAACAAAAATTTGAATACAAAATGAAGGTTTTGTGAATAAATTGTGAAGGCTAAATATTAATTTGAGGGATAAGATGAAACCTGCCTCAGGTTCACAAATCTTCACAATTTCTTCGTATTTTGTTGTTAGACTTTGAATATAAAAAAGCAGTTGATGTCAAACAAATATCTTATTGTTATGTAACTTGAAAAGGAGTATGCTTAAACTAAGCAAGAAAGAAAGGAGGTGCAGGTTATGCATGGTAGCGGGTTTGGTATGGGCTTTGGAGGTTTTGGTCTTGGCTGGCTCTTTATGATACTCTTCTGGGGAATAATAATCCTAACTGCGGTTTATTTGATTAAGACAGTCTTTGCAGATAAAAAAGATGGTTCTGACAGGAGTGCTGAAAGCGCTGAGGAGATACTTAAAAAAAGGCTTGCTGCCGGTGAGATTAATGCTAAGGAGTATGAAGAGAAACTAAAGATATTAAGAGAAAGGGGGTGAAGCTATGAAGATCAAGAAGGTAACAAAACAGTCATCATCATCATGCAAGTGCCACAGTTCATGTTGATGGAGGCAATAGGCTATAGGCGATAGGGATTTAAGTGTTGAGTGTTGAGTAGGGTGTAGGGAGTTGGGAAAACGCAATGAACGCAACAAACGCAATCAACGCGATTAACGCAATGAACTTAACAAACGCAATTAACGCAAAAAGGAGGTTTTAGATTATGAAACGAATGTGGATAACAGTTGTTCTTATCCTCGGACTTGTGGCAGGCACTGCCTTTGCCCAGATGGGTGGTGGTATGATGGGTGG
>CAZIIE010000203.1:0-2764 GCA_964539375.1 uncultured Nitrospirota bacterium
AGAACAAACGCTTAAAGGAGTCAAATAATGAAAGAGCTTATTCCTGATGACCTTAAAGGGGTTTTGAAAAAGGAGTTTCAATCGCTTAAAAGCACCGTCCACATAGCTGTCTTTACCAAAAAGGGCATTAATAACGAATACAATAACTACGCCATTGAGCTTTTTAAAGAACTCTCAGAACTTACCAGCAAGATAAAGGTAAAAAAACTATCCCTCAATTCAAAATTAGCCAGACAGAAGGGCATTACCTCATCGCCTGCCATCCTGATAGAGCCTGACAAATACGACATACTCTTTCTTGGTGCACCCCTTGGAGAGGAAGGAAGAACCCTGATAGGTGCGATTATGCTGGTATCCGAAGGAAAGGGGCTTCTTTCCACTGACTCTGTCAGTCGCATAAAGGAGCTTAAGGAAAAGAGAGAGCTCATGGTTTTTGTAAGCCCCACATGCCCCTACTGCCCACAGCAGGCACTGTATGCAGTGTCAGCAGCAGTTGAAAACCCCGAATTCATCGGTGTGCGGATAGTGGAGATCTTTGAAAACAAAGCCCTTGCAGAGCAGTACTCGGTAAGTTCTGTGCCCCAGACAGTGGTAAACGGAAATATCACCGCTGTGGGAGTACAGCCTGAGGAGGTCTTTGTTGATGCCCTGTTTGCTGGAGCACCTGTAGAGAGCCATGCTCCAGTTGAAAAGAAAGGAGTTATCAAGAAGGACTTGGTTATTGTTGGGGCAGGCCCTGCTGGACTTACCGCAGCCATATATGCTGAACGGTCCGGGCTTTCCACTGTGGTGATTGAAAAGGGTGCAATCGGAGGGCAGGTTGCAATTACCCCGGTTGTGGAAAACTATCCAGGTTATACAAGGATACCTGGCAAAACCCTTATGGACATGATGGCACAGCAGGCAAGTCAGTATACAGAGATTCATCAGGGTGAGGAGGTAACAGGGATTACCCGGACAAAAAAGGGGCTATTCAATATAAAGACCACCTCAAACCGATATCAGGCAAAGGCAGTGCTGATTGCAACAGGAGCAGAACACAAAAAGCTCGGTGTTCCTGGGGAGAAGCGGTTTTTTGGCCGAGGGGTAAGCTACTGCGCAACCTGTGATGGCTATTTTTTCAAAGACAAAAGGGTGATAATGGTTGGCGGAGGCAATTCAGCTGTAACCGAGGCTCTTTATCTGGAAAGTATCGGTGTGGATGTAACCCTGGTGCACAGAAGAGACTCGCTCAGGGCAGAAAAGAGGCTTCAGGATAACCTTTTCAGCAGAGGGATACCTGTTTTGTGGAACACAGTGGTTACGGAGATCTACGGTGATGATGTGGTAAAGGGCGTTAAGCTCAAGAACCTCAAGGAAAAGAAGCTCTTTGAGATGGAAGTTGAGGGGGTTTTTATTGCCATCGGTTATGAGCCTGTAAATGATATTGCAAAGGCCCTGGGGCTTAAGCTTACGGAGGATGGATACATAAAGGTTGATGCTCATCAGAGGACCTCTATGCCAGGGGTCTATGCCGCAGGAGACATAACAGGTGGGGTAAAGCAGATAGTGACCGCAGTGTCCCAGGGTGCCACAGCAGCCATTACTGCCTTTGAGGACCTGATGAACCCCTACTGGAAGGGTAAAGGAGATATGTTTTAGGTGGAGGGATTGATTAAGAAAAGGCACCTGCTTATACTGTTTTTCCTTCCAATCTTCCTGTTTCCCCTTCATGCCCTGGCTAAATGCCAGTATGTGGTGGTAAAAAGGGTTGTGGATGGCGATACCTTTTTAACAAACAGTGGACAGCGGGTGCGACTTCTTGGGGTGGATACCCCTGAAAGCGTGATAAACTCAAGGCCTGTCCAGTGGTTTGGCAAGCAGGCTTACTGGTGGCTTTCAGAAAGGCTTACAGGAAAAAGGGTATGTCTTGAGCGTGACCCCAACAGGGCAGTAAACCTTGATAAATACGGACGGCTTCTCAGATATGTGTGGGTGGGAAAAAGCTTCTTAAACAGAGAGATCATTGCCGAGGGCATAGGTAGGTTTTATCACCGTGAGCCCCTTCAGTATGATGGGGAGTTCAGAAAACTCCAGTTTGAGGCTATAAAGCAGGGAAAGGGAATCTGGGATATCAACGCCCATAGGAACTGGATAAAACAGAAGATTGAAAGGCTAAAGCTCCTTTCCTCCTGCGGTAGCAATGGATACCTCTGCCCCTGGGATGCAAAGGACTATATAGGAAAGAAAATACGGGTAATGCTCTATGTGAATAAAACCCACGATGCAGGCAGTAAATTTCTACTTAACAGTGAGGTGGACTACAGGGCCTGGGATAACCTTACTGTGGTGGTTTACAAAGGGAGGCATTCTTCAGTGGAGCTTGACAGAAAGTTCTGGGGACATCTGATTGAGGTAAGAGGCACTGTGAGGCTTTACAAAGACAGGGCAGAGATAGTGGTTAAAAATCCTGATGAGATAAGGATAATTAAATAGTCTATAGGCGATGGATAAATTGGTGTATTGGTAAATTGGTGTAGTGGTATAGTGGTTAATATTGGTGAAGGGGTGAAGGGGAGGGTAGGAGCGGAAATCGGAATTGCATAAAAAGACAAATTCTAAGCACTAATATCTAAATTCTAAACGACATTAAGGAAGATAATAAATTTAGGATTTAAGATTTTAGATTTCAGATTTATGATTTAAAAGACTCTGAGAACTCAGTGGTTTTGTAGCTAATTTGAGAAATTGGGATTTAGGATTTATTTAGAAATTAGAGATTAGA
>CAZIIE010000204.1:0-2750 GCA_964539375.1 uncultured Nitrospirota bacterium
TCAGGACAAGGGCAAAGGCACAGGGTAAGTACAAGAAACAATCAGGTGGTAGGGGGCAGTATGGTGATTGCTGGATAGAGATAGAGCCCCTTCCAAGGGGAGAGGGCTTTGAGTTTGTTGACAAGATTGTTGGTGGCGTCATTCCCCGTCAGTATATTCCGGCAGTGGAAAAGGGCATTGTGGAGACCATGAAACAGGGTATTCTGGCAGGATACCCAATGGTTGATGTAAAGGTTACCCTTTACGATGGTTCATACCATTCGGTGGATTCCTCTGAGATGGCCTTCAAGATAGCTGGCTCACTTGCCATAAAAAAGGCTGCTATGGATGCAAAACCTGTGCTCCTTGAGCCGATTATGAAGGTGGAGGTCATAACCCCTGATGATGCTCTTGGCACTGTGATAGGTGACCTTAACTCAAAGCGAGGAAAGGTTCAGGGAGTGGAGCCCCAGGCTGGTGGAAATCAGAAGATTATCGCCCTTGTTCCAATGGCAGAGATGCTAACCTATGCAAACCAGCTTCACAGTATGACCTCTGGAAGGGGGCTATATTCAATGGAGTTTTCCCATTACGAAGAGGTGCCAACCAATATTGCCCAGAAGATAATAGAGGAAAGAAAGCGGGAAAAAGAGGCTGAAAAATCGTAAAATAATAATATGAGGAAATTAGCCGTAATAATCGCAACTGTGCTTCTTGTGCATTTTGGTTTGTCTGGCTCAGCCCTGGCAGAGCTGAAAAAACTGAAATCACAGGGTATATATGTAAGTTTTGAGGCAAGGGATGAGAGGGTGGAAGACCTGTTTAAGGCACTTTCTGAGGAATTTTCTTTTAATGTAAATATACCTTCCACCCTTGCCTCAAAGACTGTGTCTACCAGCGTAAGGCATATGCCCATTGACAGGGCAATAATCAGGGTCTTCTCGCTGCTTAATGAGACAAATTATAAGATTGAGTATTCTCCCACCGGTATGGTCAGCGCTGTAAAGGTTTTTACAATTGAGACCAAAAAGACAGATAAAACCAAAAAGGTTACCAGAGGAAATTATCAGAGAAACAACAGACGAACCTATGTGAGAAGGCCTGTAAGAAGGGTTAGACGTCCCTCGGTTTATCGTGAATCCCCTGTTTATTATGATGATGAATTTATTGATGATGAGGGATACTACCCTGATGAATATGAAGATAGACAGTATCAACCTCAGAGAAGGACTCCCTTTATTCCTTCTGATGAGGGTGAATAGATGATTTTTTAATCCTGGAAATTTTCTATCATAGACCAAATTCCTTCAGGAGTTCATCCACATCATCCTGATGGTTTACTTTTTCTTCTTTTTTTGTCTCCTGCCTTTTACCAAAGAGCTCAACGAGCCTTTTTAACTCCCTTTCAAGGGTTGATGTAAGCCCTATGACCTTTTTTATTATCTGGCCTGTAAGGTCCTGGTACTCCTGTATGAGCAGTAGCTCCATCAGGTCAGCATTTGTCTCCTCCAGCGTAAACCTTAGCTGTTCCATTGCCTTTTTCTCCTCATCGGTCAGATCGCTAACCCTCTTAAGGGCATTGTCAATGACATCAAGCTGTCTTACAATGTCACTCTGTTTGTTAAGGTTTCTTTCCACCAGTTTAATGGTCTGAGAGACAGCATCCTCTGTTTTGCTGATTACCCACTGAAGCTTGTCCTTTGCCTGGGGCATCTCTTCAGATATGATATTTTGCATCTCAGGGTCTATCAGCTTTTTAAACTCTGAAAGGGATTTTTCAAGGGAGCTTGTTATCCGCTCTATCTCTTCAGCTGACCTTTTCTGTCCAAGATGGGTTATCTCCCTGAGTGTCTCCTCTGCCCTGTCAAGCTGTCCTTCACTGATGGCATCTATAAATTGCTGAATAAAGGAGACCACCTCCATCATCTCAGCCATATCATCATCGGATTTTATCTTCTGGGTAAGGTTATCGGTTATTTGTTTATGGAAGTAGTTCTCACAGAGATGGGGAAGATTGCTAATGTTATCAGTAGATGTGTTCCTGCTGGTTAGATAGTTCAGATCTCTCTGTGAAAGGATACAGGAGAAGTCAATCAGCTTGTAGATCCTGTTTTCATAGTTTACAAACCCTGATATGTACTCTCTTATCTCTTCATTGAAGGCTGAAAGCTCCCTTTTGATACTCAGTTCATCTATGCTGATAACACCATTTATCTGGTCAACCAGCCCTCCAAGGACAAGGTTGTTAAGATTTAGGATGATGATTTTTTCAGAACCTGTTGGGGGGTCTTCAGGAAGGGAGAGTTTTTTCTTCAGGTCTATTATGGGAATAACCCTGTTCCGAAAGTCAATTACTCCAATTATATATTCAGGGGCTTCAGGCAATCTGACCGTATCCATTCTGTTTATTATCTCCTGGACATTAAGGATTGAGGTAGCATAGGCATCATTACCAAGCTGAAATGCAATGTATTGATTGTTGCCCATGGATAGCCTCCCATTTTGTGTTCTGATTATAAACACTTATCGGACAGCAGAGAAAAAATCTTTAGCCTTTCTTAATTGTAATCAATAAATTATAGAGACTAAAGTTTTTCACAAAATGTCCGATATAAGAAGCAGAAAGCAAAGGGCACAGTCCAGAAAGGAGGTGGTAAGAGAAGCTTAAGGGACTGATAGCCTTTTATTTAAGGTAGCCGGATGCTACCTGAAAAACTTTACAAGGAGGTAAAAAATGGGAGTAGTAATTAACACCAACATAATGTCTTTAA
>CAZIIE010000205.1:0-2749 GCA_964539375.1 uncultured Nitrospirota bacterium
CCTGTAACAGCAAGTACCTTTCCCATCTTATTTGCCCTCCTCTTCCATTACTATTGCCTTTTTACCTTTTTTTCCAGGACACTCCATGGCACAGATTCCGCAGCCTTTACAGTGCATGTAGTCGAACTCACCCCGTTTACCATCCTTAACCGTGATTGCTGAATCAGGGCAATAGATCCAGCAGAAAAGACACTGTATGCAGTTTTCCTCTATCCATTTTGGCCTGAAGGCTCGCCAGGAACCAGTGTTATACTCCGCGGCACTTCCTGCCTCTACAACGGCACCTATTTCAAGTTCTTTCCATCCTTTCATCCCTGTTTTACCTCCTCGTATCCTCTTTTCGTTGCCTCTAAATTGGCAGTGATAATCTTTTGAGAAAATTTACTTCCAAAGCTACCCTTCACATCCTCAAGGAGGGTGTCCAGGTCAACAAGCCCTGATGCCTTTGCCAGTGCACCAAGCATACAGGAGTTTGGCAGAGGTCTTCCTATTGTCTCAAGGGCAATCCTGGTTGCATCCACACAGTAGACCTTCTGGGTATCCTTCAGGTTCATTTTTTGTCTTATCTCCGATGGTTCCCTGCCCGTGTTAATTACAAAAATGGCATCATCCGGTGCGCCTTCAGTAACATCAATACTGTCAAGCAGTGTGGCATCCACCACTGCAACGATGTTGGGTTTTGTAACAGGGCAGTGAATCCTGAGGGGTTTTGAACTTATACGGTTGTAAGCCCTAAGTGGTGCACCAGCCCTTTCAGGGCCATACTCAGGGAATGCCTGAACATGCCTTCCTCCACTCAGGCATGCATCAGCAAGGACTTTGGCTGCTGTAACTGTTCCCTGGCCACCTCTACCATGCCATCTTATCTCAACAGTTTCTGCCATAGTAGCCTCCTCAAAAAAATTCTTTTGATTTCAGGCAATATTTTATTCTATTAAATGTCAATATTGCAAGAAAATTGGCATTTTATAAGAAAATGTTATATTAATACCATGAAGGTTTCCTATCGTGGACTGAACCATGTTGCCCTTGTTACAGGTGATATGGACCGAACCATTCTATTCTGGCGTGACCTCCTTGGGCTCAGACTTGTTGCAGGCACTGGAAAAAAGGGTTATAGACAGTATTTCTTTGAGCTTTCTGAAGGGCACTATATCTCATTTTTTGAGTGGAAAGGGGCTCAGCCGATTGAGGAGAAAGACCCTGGCTTTGCTCAGAAAGGCCCTATTGCCTTTGACCACATCTGTCTTGAGGTTACAGAGGAGGAGATGCTCTGGGAACTGAAGGCCAGGCTTGAGGCACAGGATATCTGGGTTACCGAGGTGCTTGACCATGGTTTTATTATATCCTTTTTTACCTTTGACCCAAATGGCATCTGTGTGGAGGTCTCTTTTTCAAAGGGAACCCTTTCTGATGAGCCAAGGATGGTTGACCCTGACGCCTCTGAGCTTACCCTTGAAGGGCCAGAGCCTCAGGAGTCGCGATGGTTTTCTTCTTCAGCGGAGCCTGTGGAAAAGAGGCGTGTGTACAGGGGTGAGCTTAAAAAACTGTTTGAGGGAACTAACCGATTTTCTCCACCACATCGCCCTGATGATTAAACCTGCAGGCCCTTAAAAAGGGGTCATGGTAAAAGAGAAACCAGGCCTTTTTCTCAATTCCTTCCCTTTCAAAGCGTTCCTTAAGTTCAATAACCTCAAGGGGGTAGTTGTCATAGGCCATGACCCAGAGGGGATTGAAGTGCACATGGGTTGGAAGCAGGTCACCAAGGTGAAGGGCTGTTTGACCGTTGCTTTCAATCCAGACGATCTGATGTCCCCTGTTGTGTCCGCCGGTGTGCTGAAGCCTTATACCTGGCAGGGGTTCATGTTCGCCATCAATAAGCACAAGGTTTCCTGTCTCTTCTATTCCCTGAAAATTCTCTGGCCAGAAACTGTGTGCTGAGCGTTTATTGGGATTTTTAACATCCTCCCACTCTTTTTTCTGAATGATGTAGCGTGCCTTAGGAAAGGTGGGTTTAAGCCCTTCAGGGGTCTTTGTTACAAGTCCTCCAGCATGGTCAAAATCGCAGTGGGTGAGTATCACATAATCAATGTCATCGGTGCTTAAGCCAAGAGATTTGAGGTCCTCAATCAAGAGCCAATCTTCACGGACATTGTAGATACGCCTTTGCTTATCTGTAAGTTTATTGCCAAGACCAGTCTCAATAAGTATATTTGCCCTTTTTGTGATAACGAGCATGGGATGGTTATAAAGGAGTATATTATTACCGGTGGAGGGTGGGTAGCGTTTCTCCCATAGCAGCTTTGGAACAGGGCCAAACATGGTGCCTCCGTCAAGCTCAAACACACCACCCCTTAACCAGTAAATCCTGAAATCTCCTATCTCAATATTCCAGTTCGACATGGCTTCACTTTTTCCCTTTATGACACTTAAAGCAGGCAAACTTTGGTGGATGTTTCCTGCTAAGCGGATTTGGGGCATCCTTTCCATGGCATATGAGACAGTCTTTCTCAACGGTGGTCTGAAGGTGAGCCGTGTCAGATGGAAGCAGGGGGACCTCCTTTCTGGGTAGCAAAAAAAGAATAGCGATAACAGCAATTACAAAGAGTGCAAAGATAAGGCTGTTTTTCATAAAAATAGTATATCATAAGATTATTGCTGAAAGGCATGGCACTTATAGAGGTCCTTCCCCCGTGGGTCACCAAGGAGTTCTGCCCTGAATCGGCATCCCCCACGGCAGTCGTTTATA
>CAZIIE010000206.1:0-2729 GCA_964539375.1 uncultured Nitrospirota bacterium
TAGTGCAGAAAGGGCAAGACCGTTTCTGTCTGCATAGATTGTCCTGTCAATAGGAGGTGGTTTAAGAGAGGCCCTGTTTCTACTCTGATAATAAGACTCGTCAGCATCCTGGCTGCCGTAGAATAGCCCTGTGTCTTTATCATACAGGTTTTTTATCAGGTAATCGTATATGCCCTTTGCAGTCCTGAGGTAAAGGTCCTTTTTAAAAAGACTATAGGCTTCGGCATACACCTTTAGAAGGGCCGAGTTTGTGTCAAGCATCTTTTCGTAGTGGGGTTCAGACCAGTCACGCTTTACAGAATACCTGAAAAAGCCTCCCTCTTCATGGTCGTATAGCATTGAAATTGCCATTGCATCAAGTGTTTGGGTTATCATCCTTTCAATGTTACTTTTTCTTTTTGCCCTATAGTAGGTAAGTAAAAACTCAAGCACCTCTGGTCTTGGAAATTTCTGGCCAATGTCAAAGCCACCGTATCTGTCGTCAAAGCCCTCCTCAATAGACCTTTTTATATTCTCAATGATTTCATAGTCCTGTTCCTCTTTGTAATCCTCTGAGTGAGTGCTTTTTTCCCTTTGAGAAAGCTCAATAAGCCTTTTCTTAATTTTGCTTTTATTGTGTTTGTAAAAATTAAGGGTATCGCTCAGCATCTGGAGCATCTTATCAGGCGGAATATAGGTTCCTCCGTTTAGTATCTCTCCCTCAGGAGTGAGTAAGACCGTGGAGGGCCAGCCACCCTGGTTGTATATCCTGTCTATGTCAGGCCTCATATCAGCGTCAACCCTGATAGGTATGTAGTTTTGGTTAATAAAATCTATCACTCTCTGGTCAGAATAGGTCGTTTCATCCATAACATGGCACCAGTGGCACCAAACAGCGCTCAGGGAGAGCAGAATCGGTCTGTCCTTTGTTTTTGCCTCTTTAAGTGCCTCCCTTCCCCAGTGCCGCCATTTTATAAGGTGAGCCCTGTTGGGTCGTGGAGAAAACCTGAAGGGTTCAGAAGATACCCCTGGTGGACTTAGTAGATAGGGTATAATAATTAACAGCAATGACGCTGCGAGGCGGCTCTTTTTCCTTGTCCATCCCAATCAAAACCTCCATTGATTTTTTATATACTTTATTATATAATATTTGTATGAATAAGCCTCACTATCCTCTCCCCTCGGGATAGTGATAGCCCCCCAGCTCCCATCTCTAACCCTCCGGGGATGGGAGCCCTCCCTTATAAACATTTATACTTAAACTCTATAGTAGGAGGTAGTAAAGACAAATTCTAAGCACTAATATCTAAATCCTAAACAACATTAAGGAAGATAACAAATTTATGATTTTAGATTTAAGATTTAAGATTTAAAAAACTCTGTGCACTCTGTGGTTTTAAAAAGTGCGGAAGGTTTGTGAAATTGGAAAATTGGTATTTAGAATTTGTTTAGAAATTAGAGTTTAGAAATTAGAATTTTTAATGCTCTGTGTTTTCTGTGGCTGGGGAGGGAAGATGCTTAAGAATACAAAATCAACAGGACTTTTCACAAAACAGCCTCAAATTATCAAACCTGATGAACCCAATGAATGCAAATAACCCATTACTCCGATAATGAGTAGTAAAAAGAATGTCAATCTGGTATTATATTTTAAAGTATTAGCTTTTAGATCTATATTTAAAAGGAGAGATTTATGAGAAAGCTATTATCCTTACTTGGCGTAATCATTATAATTATTGGCATAGCTGTTTTGATTAATATCTACTCTCCCCAGATTAAATCATACATACCTGCGGGGATTACATCTCCTGGGAAGGTTCTCTCGGGAAAGGTGATAGCAAAAAAGAATCTCGGAAACTCCCTTTTGCTTACTGTGAACACCCCTGAGGGGGCAACCCTCATCACTTACAAAAAGAAGATTGAAGAGATAGACCTTCTCGTCTCAGTAGGTGACACCATAGAGTTTTCCCATGTAAGCTACAGGCCTTTTTTGAAGGACCCTGAAATTACAAGGGTAAGAAAGGAGACCTTTGAGGAACTGAAGGAGCGTTTTGGAAAGCCTGATCAGGAATCGCTGAAGCCAGAAAGAAAGGATAATGAGGAAGAGGTAAAAACTGAAGAACAACCAATGTCTTCAATAGAGGAAACGGAGGGTAAAAACAGGGAAACTGCAATTCAGAAAAAGGAGGAACTGCCCCAATCCGAGCCTCCTAAAGAGGCTCCTTCTGCTGAGCAGGGTGGGGAAAAAAGCACCCTTTAAGTCCTTTGTCTCTTTTTACAATCAGGGCATATTCCGTAAAGGTACATCCTGTGCCCTGTGAGAGTAAAGCCATGCTGCCTTGCGAGTATCTCCTGCTGTTTTTCTATCTTTTTGTCATAGACCTCTAAGTTTTTCTTACATACCTGGCAGATTAGATGGTCATGGTGGTCATCGGCCTGACTGTGCTCGTATCTTACAACGCCGTCACCAAGGTCAACCTCGTCAGCCAGACCACATTCTGACAGTAGTTTCAGGGTTCTGTATACTGTAGCCTGTCCAATAGAGGGATTTTTCTTTTTTACCATCAGGTAAAGCTCCTCAGGGCTCAGGTGCATACGGGATCTTAAGAAGACATCAAGAATAATCCTTCTCTGGTTTGTCATTCGCAGGTTGTGCTTTGTCAGGTAGTCTGAAAAGATCTTGTTTTCTTTCTCAAAGACCATTCTTTATTTTATGATAATGAAAATCATTTTCTCAAGGAATGCCTGAG
>CAZIIE010000207.1:0-2713 GCA_964539375.1 uncultured Nitrospirota bacterium
TTGCGTTCGTTGAGTTGATAGTGGGTTTGGAAAATTGGGTTTTGGAATTTGTTTAGGATTTAGTGCTTAGAGATTAGAATTTTTATTTTTTATGCTCTGTGGTCTCTGTGGTTTTGTATTTTTTGGAAAATTGGGATTTGTTTAGAGTTCAGGATTTAGGATTTAGAAATTAAAATTTAAAATCTTATTCGGGAGAAATCATGGATATAGAAAAGATACTGGTTCTTGATTTTGGTTCTCAGTACACCCAGCTTATAGCAAGAAGGGTAAGGGAGTGTAAGGTCTATTCCGAGATACTACCCTTTAATGTGTCTCTTGAGCGGATAAAGGAATTCAATCCAAAGGGAATTATCCTTTCAGGTGGACCATCAAGCGTTTACAACGAAGGCGCTCCAATACCTGACAGGGGTATATTTGAACTTGGCATCCCGGTGCTTGGCATCTGTTATGGAATGCAGCTTATGGCCTACATGCTCGGTGGCGAGGTTCAAAGGGCTGACAGACATGAATACGGTAGAGCCGAAATCATCATAGATGACGACACTGACCTTCTTTTTGGTATAACCGACCACTCAGTGGTCTGGATGAGCCATGCTGACAGGATTGAGAAATGCCCCACTGGGTTTAAGCCTATTGCTCATACATCTAACTCTCCTGTAGCAGCAATGGCTGATCATCAGAGAAAATTCTATGCCCTTCAATTCCACCCCGAGGTGGCACACACAGAAGAAGGAAAAAGGATACTTCAGAACTTTGTCCACAACATCTGCGGATGTAAATCGGAATGGCAGATGAGTTCATTTATTCAATGGTCTGTAGAAAATATAAAAAAGCAGGTGGGAGAAGGAAAGGTCATCTGTGCCTTAAGCGGCGGGGTTGACTCCTCTGTTACAGCCCTTCTTGTGCACAGGGCAGTGGGAGACAACCTTACATGCATCTTTGTTGACAATGGACTGCTAAGGAAGGGTGAGGCCCAGAAGGTCAGAGACACCTTTGAGCGCCATTTTCATATAAAACTTCTTTTTGTAGATGCCAGAGAGCGGTTTCTTTCCATACTGAAGGGTGTTACAGACCCTGAAGAAAAAAGGAAAAGAATCGGTAGAGAGTTTATAAAGATATTTGAAGAGGAGGCAAAAAAGATAGAGGGAGCAGAGTTTCTTGCCCAGGGCACACTCTATCCTGATGTAATAGAAAGCGTGTCCTTTAAGGGGCCCTCTGCCACCATAAAGTCCCACCACAATGTGGGAGGGCTTCCCGAGGTTATGAAGCTCAGGCTTGTTGAGCCTCTTCGTGAGCTGTTCAAAGACGAAGTTAGAGAGATAGGAGAAGAACTCGGTCTTCCCGAGGAGATATGCTGGCGGCATCCCTTCCCTGGGCCCGGGCTTGCAATCCGTTGTCTTGGTGAGGTAACCGAAGAGAAGCTTTCCATCCTTCGTGAGGCAGACGCAATTGTGCTTGAGGAGATAAAAAAGGCAGGACTTTACCGACAGATATGGCAGGCCTTTGCAGTGCTTCTTCCTGTAAGAAGCGTTGGTGTGATGGGCGATGAAAGGACCTATGATTATGCAGTGGCTATCAGGGCTGTGACAAGTCTTGATGGTATGACCGCTGACTGGGCAAGGATTCCTGCCGATGTGCTTGGTAGAATCTCAAACAGGATTATCAATGAGGTAAAAGGCATTAACAGGGTGGCCTATGATATAACCTCCAAGCCTCCTGGCACCATTGAATGGGAATAGGCCTGATTTACTGTGACAGGGTTTAATCTTAAACAGTACATAGAAGAAAAAAGGTCACTTGTTGATAGCTATCTGAGGGGGTATTTCTCAAAGCCTTTCAAACCCGAGCGTCTTTATGAATCTATAACCTACTCCCTTTTTGCAGGTGGCAAAAGGCTTCGCCCAATACTTGCCCTGGCAGCCTATGAGGCATGCGGAGGTGAAGCAGAGGAACTCTTACCTCAGGCATCAGCAATAGAGCTAATCCATACCTATTCACTCATACACGATGACCTGCCCGCAATGGATGATGACGACCTGCGAAGAGGAAAACCCACAAACCATAGGGTATTCGGTGAAGCAATGGCAATTCTGGCCGGGGATGCACTTCTTACCGAGGCCTTCTATATGTTCACAGAAGGCAATGTGTTCCCTGCTGAAAACATAAAGGCAGCCTTGAGAGTGCTTGCAGGTGCTGCTGGAGCCCATGGCATGGTGGGTGGGCAGGCTGAGGACATACTCTCTGAAAATAAAGAGCCCGATGAAGAAACATTAGAGTTTATTCACCTTCATAAAACAGCAGCACTCATAAGGGCATCTGTTTGTATAAGCCCTGTTTTAAAGGGCGAGCCAGAGGAAAAGATACAGGCAATGGGGGATTTTGGCAGGAATATTGGCCTTGCTTTTCAGATTGTGGATGACATTCTTGATATAATAGGTGATGAAAAGAGACTCGGGAAAAAGACAGGCGCTGACCTTGAAAAGGGTAAGATGACCTACCCTGCCCTTTACGGAATTGAGGATTCAAAGAATAGGGCCAGGACCCTTGTAGATGAGGCAATCTCAAAGCTCAAAGTTTTTGGCCCGAATGCAATTGCCTTAAAAGAGATTGCAAGGTATATTATAAATAGGATGGAATGAGAATAGAAGTTGGTGTATTGGTATATTGGTATATTGGTATAGTGGTGTAGTGGTTAATTGGTGAAGGGGTGAAG
>CAZIIE010000208.1:0-2712 GCA_964539375.1 uncultured Nitrospirota bacterium
ATGAAGGAGAGGGGTATCACAGATGATGAGGGTCGCAATCCTCTCTAAATGGAGTCTCAATTCCTACGCAATAACCAAACTCAAAAAACCCATGAAGGAGGTAGGTCGCAATCCTCTCTAAATGGAGTCTCAATTCCTACAGACCACCCCTTTTTTATTGTTTAAAATCAATAAGTTACAGAGGCGTTCCGCAGGTTTTTTAAAAATTTTTCTGGAACGGAATTTGCATATAGTTTTCAAAGAACGATTACTCTCTTTATAAAGAAAATAAAAGACTTCGTTATTATATCAAACTTCATTTTCATTTTCAAAAGTTTTTACAAAGCCTTAACTGTTCAGCCATTGTTTAAGATTTTCCTTAAAGGTAGATATATTATCAATTACTTTTATGTTCATAGCCTCTGCCCGTTTCTTTACATATTTATTTTGAATTGGTCTTGCCGAGGCAAGCATCTTTTTACCAAAAAGCCCGAGTGCCCTGTCGCCAAGGGCATCAAGTTCGTACAAATACTCCTTTGAGATGGATTCCTCGGACTCATCCACTGCCCTGTCGGGATTTGCGGTTTTACAGGATATGTAAAAAAGCCTGTTTCTTTTTGCTATCATCACATCAAATTCGTTTTTAACTGGTATCTTCCCTGAAACATCCCATTCGCCCTGCACACTCATTTTTACCTCATCAACATCAAGAGCCTTAGCACACATAAAAACATACTCCTCAAACCACCCTCCCCTCAGATATCTTACAATATCAGATTCGTCTATAATAAATCGTCCACCCGAGTCTTTCTTAACCAGCCCCTTTTCCGTGAGGTCTGACAAAATCTTAAATAACCTCTTATTCCTGCTTTTTGTAATCTCTAAGACACAGGGGGCTTCGGTTTTATCAGGCAGTGATGAGTTCAGAAAACCTATAGCCCCTGGGTTTATCTTTGCAAGTTCTGCAAGTTCGGCAGTAATGTCCTTTCTCCTGTAAAGAGCATCTTCCCGCTTATGATAGGACCCTGTCCTGAACCCATAGGCTTCAAGATAATCCACAATGGGTATTTTTACCTCTATGGGGATTTTCACTTCTTCAGGTGAAACCTTCATGATTTCGTTATCCCTGGTGTTAACATAATATATAGGCAATCCTGCAGAATAAAAGGCCTGAAAAGTCCCGAGTGTTCCTATCTTTGTCCCACCGGTAATGTTTAAAGAAACCTCACAGTCCCTGCAATCCTTAATTATACTTTCAGATGTATCTATTACCTGATTGATGTTATAGGGCTCAATCTCTCTTTCTACCACCTCATAACCATTTTTAGCAATAACTCCACCAAGCCATTTTGCCTGCGAGTTTTTGTCCTTTGTTTTCAATAAAACCACACTGTCAGGTTTAAACTGTAGCACAGTGGTAAGGTTTGGAATTGGCTGGTCTGAAACAAGACACACATGGATGTGGCTCATCTGCCCCCCCATTTAATACAAAGTAAGTTCTGGAAAACTAATTATTCTTCCCTCTTCAATCATACCAAGTTCAACAAGAAATTGTTTAAGGTTGATGTATGCCCTTTCATAAGAACTCCTGTAACCATGGGCAAGATAGGAGTAATTCCTTGCAGTCTGTATATCAAGAAAACGCCTTCTGTTTTCCATAAATAGTCTGCCTGTTTCACTGCCAAGGGCATTAAGCAGCCTGAAAGACGCCTCAAGGGGAAGTTTAATCTTTCCGTCCCTTTCTGACCTGTAAGATTTGATATATTCTTCTCTTAAGTCTTCAGGTATCTGGTCTGGCTTAGCATCTGAGGTATCTATTCCATACTCTTCATGTAGCCTTAACTGGGCAACCATCTCAACCACTCTGTAAAGCCTCAGGATGGCATCGTCAATCTTTCCCTCTCGAAACCTCCGCTCAGCATTTGAAAAAAGGTCGTAAATCATCTCTTCACAGAGGCGTTTTCCGCCAGAAGAGCACTCGATAATCTCATCAAGGCTTTTTAACGATTCTTTTACCATCTCTGCAAACTGCCTGAGCCTTTTATCATCTGTTACTACCAATTCATCCAGCCTTGCCCGTTTGAACCTCTCCTTTGCATCGCTGTGTCGGAACATATCCCACAGGTAGTATCCATCTATTATGAAGACAAGTTTCTGAAATACTGGTTTTAATGTGGAACTCTTTCCTGCAAGTCTCTCTGCAATGGTCTTTGCAGCCGAAAACTGATAGGTATTAAAAAGCAGAGAAAGCATCTTTTTTTCTTCCACCCCGAGCAGATCCCAGGGGTTTACATTCTTATAGACCTCTTCTTTTCCGTCAACAACAATTCCCACGCCATTTTTTGTCCTCTCACTACCGCCAACATAGGAAAAGACAAAGCCATTGTTAATGGCTGCAAGGGACACAGCAACAGACATGTTCTTTGTGCCACCAGTGTAATCAACAATAACCGACTCACCTGAATAACCCTTTTTCAAAACCCTTTCAACCGCCTCTTCAGATTTTCTAAAGCAATGGAGCAGGTCATTAACATCGTCAATAATTGTTATCTCAGAGGAGATTTTCCTGTTAAGTTCCTTTTCTACTTCCTTCTTAATTTCTGAAACCTGTTCAAAGGACTGCTGAGAGGCAAGAAAGGAAACAAAATCAGGCCTGTATTCACAGAGAGCCTTTATGATAGGCTGTGGCGTGCCTCCAACTGTAACTATCATTGCAATTTTGTCGTCTTTCAT
>CAZIIE010000209.1:0-2693 GCA_964539375.1 uncultured Nitrospirota bacterium
CACAGGGTTACGGCAAATCTCCTCGTTTCCTACCTTAACAGGGAATATGCTGATAAGATAGAGGAAAAAATCAGGGAGCAATTAAATATTAAGGGAATATTTGCAGCTCTTACACTTATATCTGACAGACCTCCTTTCAAGGAAAGAGCCAACTCAAAGGCACTTTTAAGAAGACTTAAAAGGATTGCTGAAAAGTGGGATATTCCCCTTAATACAGAATCATCATTATGGCCATCTGTAGCAGGCCTTGTTCCATCAAAGATACCTGTTCTCTGTGGGATGGGTCCTGTAGCAAGAGACCTATACACCCAGAAAGAGGCTGTCCAGAGGATAAGCCTCATTCACAGGGCATTACTGCTTTCCAATCTGTTGTTTGAGACTGTGGAGGAGTAGGTAAGAGAATTAAATGAAAAGACAGAAAAACAATGAATATGATTTTAAAGAGCCAGGCAGAAAGAGATTCTACAGGCCTCAGAAGTTTGCAGCCTCAAGGCTTGGTATGGCTGCTACACAACATTATCATGCCACTGAGGCAGCTATTGAGATATTAAAGAAAGGTGGCAATGCCATTGATGCAGCTGTTTCAGCTGCATTTGCACTCTCAGTCTGTGAGCCTACAGCATCAGGGCTTGGTGGTCAGACCATGATGCTTATATATCTTTCAGGCTCCAATAAAAAGATAGCCATTGATGGTTCTTCCAGGGCTCCTCACAGGGTGGTACCAGGGAAATATTCAAGAAAGGACCTTTTTACAGGTCATAAGGCCACCACTGTGCCAAGCACCCCTGCGGTATTGTGTTATGTACTGAAAACCTATGGAACTATGTCTTTAAGAGAGGTTCTGGAGCCTGCAATAAGACTTGCAGAAGAGGGCTATAGAATAACCCAGCTTCAGCATGATCTGATGGTAAGGGAACTGAAAAGATTAAGAGGCGGAAGTGCTGGAAGACTCTTTCTCATCGATGGCAAAAAGGCTTATCCAGTTGGCACTCTATTCAGACAGCCTGTACTTGCACGCACCCTTAAGACTATCGCCGAGAAAGGTATTGAGGAGTTTTATCTTGGCGAAATAGGAAGAAAGATTGAAAAGGATATGATTGAAAATGGTGGACTCATAAGATACGATGACCTTGCCCAGATTCCCTGGCCTGTTGAGAGAACTCCCCTGTCAACAAGATTCCGTGATATGAGGATAATTACCATGGGCCCCCCTGGCGCAGGCAGAGCATTGATTGAGGCATTACATATAATTGAAAATATCCCTGAAGACCTCCTTGATCTTGATACACCTGATGGAGTGATTGCATTAGTTGAAGTAATACGTCAGGTTAACATTGACAGACGTGACAGACCTGTTGACCCCAATATATACCATCAACTTCCAGCTCGTTTAATGCTCAGACGGGATTACGCAAAAGAGGTAGCCAGGTGTATTACATCTTTTATAAAAACAGGGGGTGAAACAACCCATCTATCGGTAGCAGATTCCAAAGGAAATATGGTGGCACTTACTCAATCAATTGAACGAGTATTTGGTTCCTGTGAGGCCTCTCCAGAGCTTGGCTTCCTTTATAACAACTATATGAGCGCCTTTGTCTACAATGATCCCACTCATCCTTTTTATCTGAGGCCTGCTGCATCACCCTGGGCAAGTGTTGCTCCCACACTGGTCTTTAAGGGCCGCTGGCCCTGGCTTGCTATAGGCTCACCGGGAAGTGAAAGGATTGTCTCAGCCATTGTCCAGACCCTTGTGAGATTAAAAAAAGAGTCTCCCTATGCTGCTGTAGATGCCCCAAGGGTTCACTGTTCCATTAAGGGCAAGGTCTCCCTTGAGGCACCAAGAATAAGGGATGATATTCTCTATGAACTTAAAAGGAGAGGGTACGAGCTTGATGAAAGGGATGCCTACTCCTTTTATCTTGGCTCAGTTCAACTTGTAATAAGAGAGAAAAATGGAATCTTCATAGGAGTGGCTGATCCACGAAGAGATGGCTCAGCTGGAGGACCCTCACTGTGAGGCTACCAGTGATTATCTCAGTCCCTCATGGCGGGCTTGAGATTCCGCCTGAGGTAAAGGATTTGTGTATTCTCACAAGAGAAGATATTATTGCAGATAGCGATGAAGGTGCTCCTGAAATATATGATCTGAAAGATATAGTTGATACTTACATAGATACCCCCATTGCAAGGGCAGTCATTGATCTGAATAGAAGCATTGATCAGAGAGGTAAAGACGGGGTTGTAAAGACACACACCATATGGAACAAGCCTGTTTATAAATCACCTCCTTCTGAGGAGACAATAAATAAGCTCATTGAAAAATACTACCACCCCTATCATTCAAAACTTTCCGAGGCATCAAAGAGACCGGTAAAGGTAGGGATTGACTGTCATACAATGATGGAGTTTGCTCCTCCTATCTCAAAGGACCACGGAACATCAAGGCCTGATATCTGTATCAGTAATTTAGATGGTAAATCCTGCCCTGACAGATGGATAAAAGGGCTTGCAGACATAATGGCAGAGGAGTTTGGCAGAGAGGTATCAATTAATAACCCTTTTCTTGGTGGATACATTATAAGACATCACTCAAAGGAGATACCCTGGATTCAGATTGAGATATCAAGAAAGCCCTTTCTCTCAAAGGATGAAAAAAGAAAAAGGTTATTGATTGCACTGGAGAGATGGATAAA
>CAZIIE010000210.1:0-2689 GCA_964539375.1 uncultured Nitrospirota bacterium
ATGGATGACCTTGAGCAGGCCAGGGCCTATGCAGAGGCAGATTTTGAGGAATCTAACTCCCTCTTTGTCCGTCTCTTTCAGGAAAACTTTCCCCAGGACTCACCAGAACTGTTTCTGGACCTTGGCTGTGGTCCTGCAGACATAACCATCAGACTTGCCCGCCTCTACCCTGATGCGGTTTTTCATGGAGTTGACGGCTCTGAGGCAATGCTCTTTTTTGCAAAAAAGAAAATCCTTGATGCCTCAATGGGTGAGAGGATTAAACTTATAAAGGCCTTCATCCCCGATGACCCCTTACCTCTTGACAGTTACGATGCCATCATCTCAAACAGCCTTCTTCATCACCTCCTCTCACCGGATGCGCTCTGGGAAACCATAAAAAAACACTCAAAAAGGGGCACGCTGGTTCTTGTAATGGACCTGCTGAGGCCTGAAACTCATGAGGATGCACAAAGGATAGTGGATAGATATTCAGGCGATGAGCCAGAGATACTAAAGAGAGACTTCTTTAACTCCCTCTGTGCCGCTTACAGTATTGATGAGGTAAGAGGGCAGTTAATAAAGGCAGGGCTTGAAGGCCTGAAGGTAACACAGGTAAGTGACCGCCATCTGGCAGTTTCAGGAAGGTTATGATCAGGATTATAAAAAACGAGGATGTCCGAGAGGTAAGGGTTGAGATTCCAGAGGGTCACCAGCACATAAGAACCACTGTGGTGTTAAGAAGTGGTGAGGAGCTGGTTTTTCAGGAGGCCACGGTATCCAACATCCTGCGAGCCTTTATCACGGTTAAGACCCATCCGGTTAAAAAATCGGTTGTGCTAAGGGCAAAAAAACTCAAGGAGAAAAAAGAAGGCTATGCCGAGTGGCAGCTACTGGAGGATGAATAAAAAAAATCCCTCAGGCTGTGTTAAAATTTATTGATGAAACACATAATCCTCGGCACAGCAGGCCACATAGACCACGGAAAAAGCGCCCTCGTAAAGGCCCTGACAGGCATAGACCCTGACCGTCTGAAAGAGGAAAAAAGGCGGGGCATAACCATAGACCTTGGATTTGCAGACCTCCACTATCCTGACGGGCTAACTGTCGGCATCGTGGACGTCCCTGGCCATGAGAGGCTTGTAAAAAACATGCTTGCTGGAGCTGGTGGCATTGACATGGTCTTACTGGTGGTGGCTGCTGATGAAGGAGTTATGCCTCAGAGCCGTGAGCATCTTGCCATCTGTAATCTGCTCGGGATCAAAAAGGGAATCATTGTTATAACCAAGTGCGACCTTGTGGAGGATGACTGGCTTGAACTGGTTAAGGACGATGTGAGGGAGTTTGTGAGGGGTAGTTTTCTGGAGGATGCAGAGATTGTGACCGTGTCATCAAAGACAGGCCAGAACATAGAGCTACTTAAGGAAAAGATACACCACCTCGCCCTTGAGACTGAACAGAAGTCCTCTGATGGACTGTTCAGGCTTCCCATTGACAGGGTCTTCACCCTGAAGGGCTTTGGCACTGTGGTCACCGGCACAGCCATATCAGGAAGGATATCCCTGGATGAGCCTGTTGAGATACTTCCATCAGGGCTTAAATCAAAGGTGCGGGGGCTTCAAAGCCATGGCAGGTCAATTGAGACTGCCCTTGCAGGCCAGAGGGTTGCCATAAATCTTCAGGGTATAGAAAAACAGGAGCTTAAAAGGGGTGATGTGGTGGTAACACCTGATGGGTTTACCATAACCCAGACAATAGATGTAAAACTCCGCCTTCTTGAGGATGCTCCTTCGGTTAAAACAAAGACCAATGTCCACTTTCATCTTGGCACCTCTGAAGCCATAGCAAGGGTGATACTTTATGATACAGAGGAGCTGAAACCTTCAGAGGAGGCCTACTGCCAGCTCAGACTTGACAGGCCTGTGGTGGCTGTCTCTGGTGACAGGTTTGTCATAAGGAGATTTTCACCGGTGATAACCATTGGCGGTGGAGTGATACTTGACAGCCTTGCAAAGAGAAGAAAAAAGAAAGAGGGTATTGACGACCTGATAGTTTTTGAAAAGGGCACTCTGGAGGAAAAGATAGTTACAAAGGTAAAAAAGATGGGGCTTAAGGGAATGGAAAGGAGCCGCCTTGAGGGATGGATAAAGGGAGAGCTAACCCTGATAAGAAAGACCATAGAGGAGCTCAAAAAAGGGGGTGAACTTTTAGAATATGACAGAAAGCTCCTTCACCGTGAGGTCTACCAGAGGATAAAGGACCGTATCATAGACACCCTTGAGCGTTTCCACAAAAACAATCCCCTTAAGCCAGGTATGCAGAAGGAGGTGCTGAGAAACCTCTTTAACCTGAAACAGACCGTGTTTCAGGGGATACTGTCCATAACAGATGAGATAGTGGTGGAAAGGGATACGGTAAGGCTTAAAGACTTCAGCGTTGAGGTAACAGACCATTACAGTAAAGTAAAGGAAAGAGTTGTCAACGAGTTAAAAAAGGCAGGATTTCAGCCACCCTCAAACAAGGAGCTTGCTGAACTGGTGGGTCTTAAAGAAAAGGAGATGGACGATATACTGAAACTCATGGTTCAGGAAGGAACCCTGAGGAGGATAACCGACTCCTTTTATCTTACCAGTGAGGATTATCAGAAGATGCTGGAGCTGATAGATGGGTATTTTCAGAAAAACCCAACCATGACGGTTGGCCAGTTCAG
>CAZIIE010000211.1:0-2658 GCA_964539375.1 uncultured Nitrospirota bacterium
TCTTTTATCTTATGCTCAAGCACCTTCAAAGCAGTCTCAGGGTCTTTTTCAGCAAGGACAAATTCTTCTGGCACACCTTTATAATCAGGAACCGCCTCTTTCAGATACCAGAGTTTATTCATCTCACTGGAGAGCCTTTCAGGCTCCTTTTCAATACATTCACCTATACGGGCAATAACCCTTTTCATGTAAGCATGAATCTCTTCAGGGGTAAACCATATCTCAATGAACCTTATAATAAAACCAAGCCTCTTTCTTCCTGCCTCAACCCTCATCTGCCGCCAGAGACCAAAGAGCCTCTCCTTTACCTCGTAAAGCACCCCCTTTCTCTTTCTACCCGTAACCTTCTGGAGATAGCCCATCTCCTCAAGCCTCTTTATCTGGGCATTTACCTGATTAACCGGTAACCCGCACCTTGAGGCTATCTCTGTTGGGGTAAGCAGGGTTTCTGCCTGGGCAATCACATCCATTATCTCCCTCTGCTGGGGTGAGAGGTCCTTCATCCTTGCACTGAAGTATGGGGTCATCTCGTCAAGCATCCTCTGGAAGGTCTCCTCAACAGAGGTTATCTCCATCTCGGTCATTATCTGGTAAAGACTTATCACGAGCCTGGGATTGCCCCCTGAAAGTTCGTATATAGCCCTCAGTTTACCCTCTTTTTCTTTAATGCTCTCAAGCACCTTTTGCCTGCCCTCTATTTTTGAAAGCCTTTTCAGGAGTTCCTTCATCTCATCAAAAGAGATATCCCTGAGCCACTCTACCTCAAAGAAGTTATAAAAGGGCTCATCGTGGTTTACGATTGCCTCAAATAATGTGGGAGCGGTTCCAATGAGGAGGACACTTTCTGATGTCATCAGGATATCCCTTAAAAGGGACTGGTCTTCCGAAGTAAAATTTTCAACAATCTCATTGAAATTGTCCACAAGTAAAAGCAGTATCCTGCCAGTTCTTTTTCTGAAGTTTCTCACAAAATCTGTTACGATCTCCTTCTGTTTTTCAAAAAGACCGGTGGTGAATATTTCTTCAGGCACATTCACTCCTGCATCCTCACCCCTCAGGTATTCAAGACCTTTGATAAGGAACTTTATGGCACCTGTTACATACTCCTCCTCAGAGAAAATCACTGGCACGAAGGCATCCCTGAACCTTTCAATCCCCATCACATCAATCCTTCCCTTAAGGGTGTGGTAGATGGTCTGAAGCATATGGGTCTTTCCTATGCCCTTTGGCCCGATAAGAAGAAGGTGAGAAAAACTCCTGCCTTCACTGGCACTGCTCAAAACCCTTTCAATTGTCTTGAGAGTATCCTCTCTTCCCACAAGGGTTTTTTTCAGTGTATCTGGAGACTGTAGTGCAGGTGTGTATTTATAGATTCCCTTTGCCATCTTAATCCTCCACAAGGTCGTAATACCTGAGCCACCAGTCCTTGAGGATATTTGTTGAAAAACGGTATGTATCACTCTCAGGGTCGTAGGTGACATAAAAGTCGTTTTCAATGTCAGTCATTAGATAGGAAAAGACCTCATCCCTGAGTTTGCCCCCAGACTGCATCTTAAAGAGTTTAAAGAGTTCCTTTTTCTTCACCTCGCCCTTTTTTGCCACCTCAAGGATGAGTCTTTTGGCTATACTCTCTCTTCTTTCATCATAGTATTCACTTAAACGGCTGAAGTAGTGCTCAAAATATGTCCTGCTTGCTGGCCCAAGGGCACCGTGACGGTAAGCCCTCTCAACCATTTCCTTTGAAAGGGTTTTCTTCCCCTGCCTTCTCATCTCATAAATACTTTCCTTGAGGACTATCTGGATGAAGTAGGGAACAGGAGCCCCAACAAGTTCAAGAACCCTGTCAATTACTTCTCTGGAAATCCTCTGTAAGTGACCTTCGTTTTTGAGGAGTGCTCTGATATATGCCCTTGCATCATCTTCAGAAAAAGGTCCTATCTTTACGATTTCAAAGTCATTGATAGTCTTTGTGCCAGCACCCACCTGTTTTAAAACATGCTCTATCCCGATGGAACCACCTGCAACCCATCGGACATTTCCAAGTTCAGGAATCTGCCTGACCTGCCTGAACCAGTGGAGGAAATCCCTGACTACTCTCTTGTTATGATTCTCAGTTATCCTCTGGATAAGCACAGGCAGTTCATCCACTATAAACACAATCTTCACATCTAATTTTCCAACCACCCTTAACAATTCCTCTCCCTTTTCCTGCCACTTATCCCTGATGTGTTCTTTTAATTTCAACCTGAACTCTGCTATTTCAACCTCTTCAAGCCAGGAGGCTGCAGATTTTACAATATCTTTAATTGCCTTTTTGAACCTATCTCCTATTGATTCATGCTGGCGAATGCTTGAAAGCAGGGTTGTAATGAAATCTGCCGGGTCATTTATCCCTTCTGTGTCCTGAAAGACAACTATAAAACCATCCCTTGGCCTTTCGTACAGGTTATACATGACACTTGATTTTCCAAACCGTCTTGGTGCCTTTAAAAGCACATTCCCCTTTTCAAGGATTCTCCATATCTCATCAATTACCTCTTTTCTGTCCCAGAGGTCATCACCCTTGGCTACATTGCCTATGACAAACGAAGGTCCATCCATGGCACTCCTCCTTTTACAACATTTTTGTTGTGCAACAATTTTGTTATACAACAATTT
>CAZIIE010000212.1:0-2637 GCA_964539375.1 uncultured Nitrospirota bacterium
ACTATGTGCTGGACAAGCTCTTTCAGGTTGTTAAAGCTTCTATCAGCCAGTTTTGATTCTCTTTCCTGTCCTGTCCTTAAAAAGAATCCCCTACAGCCCACTGCTTTTGCAAGCTCCATGTCAGACTCTTTATCACCCACCACAATGGATTTTTTAAGGTCTATTCCAAGCTCAGCCCTTGCCCGAAGAAGCATTCCAGGGGAGGGCTTACGGCAGGCACAGTGGTCATCGGGGTGATGGGGACAGTAGTAGAAGGCATCAAGGCCCTGTTTTTCAATAAAGTAGTTGTTTACCTGCCTGACAAAATCCTCATCAACGATACCCCTTGCAATACCTGACTGGTTTGTGATGCCAACGATAAGGTAGCCAAGCTCTTTAAGTTTTCCAAGCTCCTTTATATCAGGGAAGACCTCAAGGTCTTCCCATCTGTTCAGGTAGTGGGCATCCCTGCAAAGGGTGCCGTCACGGTCAAAAAAAACCGCCTTTCTGGTGGGAAGTATCTCCTTTAAGGCAGAAGAGACCTCCTCAACCCCTATTAGCTCAAGACATTTAGGTTCTCCCTCAGGACAGTTCCGCCTGAAACAGGGAGAGCAGTCAAGCTGTTTTCTTATTACCCTGTCTTTAAGTGAAAACTCCAGCTCTTTTTTAAAGCCTGACTCTTCAGCCCTCACAAAGGATGGTGGGCCTGTATGCTCAGGGGATGTGGAGCCAAAAAGTGCCACCAGTGGTGTGCCCACGGCATAGGCAAGGTGCATTGGTCCTGAATCGTTGGTTACCACTGCATCAGCCTGGCTGAGTAAAGCTATGAACTCCCTAAGGGTTAACCTGCCAGCAATCACATCAACCCCTTCAATCTCCTTCAGGGCACCTTTTATCTCCTCGGCAATGGGCACCTCCCTTTCTGAACCGCTTATAAGGACCGAACCACCCAGTTCTGATACAATCCTTTCTGATAGGGCTGTAAACCTCTCGGGGGGCCATCGCTTGGCGGAGCCGTAGGTTGCACCAGGGTTTACAATTACCACAGGCCTTTCCTTTCCTTTAAGGAGTGTCTGTGCTTTCAGGCGTTCCTCCTGATTTAGATATATCCAGGGATGTCTGTATACAGGCTTCAGACCCACCGAACGGAGCAGATTAAGATAGTAGAGGCTGTGGTGAAGCTCCCGTGCCATTTTGTCAAAGGGCACGGGCATTGTAAGGAATATCCCCCTTCCATCCCTGCTGTAACCAATCCTTTCTGGTATGCCACTAATAAAAGCCAAAAGGGCAGCATCAAGGGCGTTCTGAAATAAAAAGGCCCTCTGAAAGTGCTCTTTTCTTAGAACCCTGGCTGCCCTTAATTTACCAGTAAGCCCCTGAAAATCCTCTCTGTAGGGGATTATCTCTGTGATAAAGGGGTTTCCCTCAAATACCGGCCTTACCCATTGCTTAACCATGAGGTAGAATGCCTCATCCCTGAATGCCTCTTTCAGGGCACGAACTGCTGGAAGGGTCATCACAGCATCGCCAATCCAGTTAACACCTCTAATGAGATTTTTAGTCATGATAGATTATACCCGATTAAGCCCAATTGAGGCAGGTTGACTTATACAAAAAAATTAATTTAATATCAATTGGTTATATCCTCTGCCGGAGTGGCGGAATTGGTAGACGCAAGGGACTTAAAATCCCTCGGGGCATAGCTCCGTGCCGGTTCGAGTCCGGCCTCCGGCACCAGCCCATTAACAGCCTCCCTTCAATTCTGAATCCCGATAGTTTTCAGCCCCTGCACCCTGTGGCTTCAGACCGTGTTATGCCCTGTTAAGATGGTGATAATTAAGTCTGAATGTTGTATGATTAAACTACAGGGGTGGTGGAGATGGATGCTCTTGGTAAAAGGGAACTCATTGAGTTTTATGAGCTTCATATCAGACGCTTTGGTATGAGCCCTGAGGCATTACGCTGGACAGAAAAGGGGCAGAGGGCTCGTTATGAGTTTATTCTTTCCATCCTGAAAAGATTCAAACCCAGAACCGTGCTTGATTTTGGCTGTGGTTTTGGCGACCTGTACAGACCTATAATTGAGCTACTGCCAGAGGTTAAATACACAGGCATTGACATAAATCACAGGGTGGTGGAGATGGCAAAGCTCCGATATCCTGAGGCTGAGTTTCTCTGTATGGATATTGAAGAGACCACCTTTGACAGGTCCTTTGATATAACCATTGCCTGTGGTGTCTTTAATCTAAAGGTGGCAGGCCTGAGGGAGAGTATGAAGGATGTGATGAAGAGGCTCTTTCAGGTTACTGAAGAGGTGCTGGTAATGGATTTTCTGACCGCCTGTAGCAGGCACAAGGATGTGCAGCTAAACCTGATTGAACCTGATGAGCTAATGGGGTTCGTGATAAAGAATCTCTCCCCCTATGCGGTGCTGTTTCATCAGATAGTTGAGGATGCCCTCTTTTTACTGGTATTTAAAAGTAGAAACCTGATGAAAAAGATGATATAATCAGCCTATGGACTACACTGTATTGATTGGTGGAGAGGCTGGTCAGGGCATACAGACCATAGGAGGGATGCTTGCAAAGGTCTTTGCCAGGGCTGGGTTTCATGTGTTTTCTCATCAGGATTATATGTCCAGGATTAGAGGGGGGCATA
>CAZIIE010000213.1:0-2615 GCA_964539375.1 uncultured Nitrospirota bacterium
CTGTTGAAGGGGTGCCTGAAAGGGTGTTGCCAGAGCAGGTAAGCCCTGTGGAGCTTATGGAGCTACAGTCATTACTCCAGGAGTAGGATGAGGAATTACCTCCTGTAGCAGATATTGTGGCTGAATAGGCAGAGCCTTCATAGGCAGAGGGTATTGTTTCGGTAATGATATTTACTGGCTTTGCCCTTACAGGGACAGTGAGGTTGATTGTGTCGGTTGAGCCAAGGGAGTCGGTGACTGTAACGGCAGTGAAGGTGATTGAGGAAGTGCAAGAGGTGAGTTCGCCAGTGCTGGAAGAACTGTTTACATTAATGGTGCCTGAGACAAGGCCTGAGGAGTCAATACTCAGACCACTGGTTGGTCCTGCGGTTGACCAGCTATAGGGTGGCTTGCCACCAAAGGCGGTGAGTTGATAGGAATAGAAGGAGTCCTCCTCTCCCTCAGGCAGTGTGGCTGGAGAGGTTATCTCAAGGGGTTGAGGACAGCCGCGACGCTCTCTTATTTCATCCAGTGAGGCATACTCAACGATGTCGTCGTAGTTGTAGCTTGCTCCACCATCGGTATAGGAGGTGTCCTGAACCCTGACATAAAAGGGTGGTGTGCCATCGTTTGCAGGGTCGGTCCCACCTCCGTTTGCATCAGGGCCTTTGCTGAAGACAATGAACCCGATGTTTGATTTTGTGTTGTAGGAACTACAGTCATCAGAGGTGCACTCATAGACCTCAAAGGCACTACCGCCAAGGGTGGTGGAAAGGGTTTTACAAACCTCCTCTCCTGATGTGTCAAACTCTGTGGCAGGGTAATAGAGAAGTCTGTTTCCCCAGGCATCAAGGGCCCTGGCACCTGCATCTTCAAGGGTTGCTGGAAGGTAGCCATTTTTTACCACATAGCCAAGCACAGCCTCACGGGCCTGACGAACAACTGACTGGGTCTCTTTGTACTTGCTCTGCTTTATAAGGGGGCCAAGAAGTGCTGCCCCAAGACCGATAAGCAGCCCGAGGATAACAAGCACAATGGCTATCTCAATGAGGGTGAAGCCAGAACCCTTGCCATTAACAGAACCTTTAATAAAGTGTCTGGGCAAATACATCTCCATTCAGATTTAGGATTTAAAATTCTTCTTTCCCGTCACAGCCTACCAGGGATAGGAGGTTAAAGGGGTAAGACCTTGAAAGGTCTTCCCCTTTAGGATAAACAAGGCTTATGATGGTTGTCTGTCAAAGTAGTAAAGAAGGGCTTTGGCACTTGTATCGCAGGAAGCAGTGGCAGAGATTGCACTGGTAGGATTAATAAGCCACTTGGTGTTATCGGTCCCAGAAACAGTTGTTGCGCACCTTACAAGCCCTGCTGTGCCATCAGAGGAGCCATCTATTGCTGTGTCAAAGGCCTCAATGTACTGAACCTCATCAGAAGTGAAGGTAGAGCTGCAATCACTGCTATTGCATATAACCAGAACATTCTTTGCAGGTGTGCCTCCGTCATTGCCAAGGAAAACATAGAAACTGAAAGAGCCAAGGGTTACTGGAGAGTCAGGTGAGCTGATAAAGTTAGCATTGGAGATGTCTGATTTAGGGTCATCGCCTGTGTCTTCACCAATAACACCGTTTTTGTCTGAATCGCCGGGGAATCTGCCTTTTCTGTCAAAATAGGTCCATACCGCTACTTCGTATTTCCTGCCAGCATCGTTTATAAACTTCTTTGCCCTTGCATTCTGGATGAGGTCCTGTCCCTTAAGCACTGCTCCGATCAATATACCGATGATGACCATGACGATTGCCAGCTCAATCAGCGTAAAGCCTTTCTGGTTTTGAGAAAATCTCTTCATTTACAAATCCTCCTTTTTTAGTGGTTTATGTTAAGCTCCATGCTCTCAAAAGATTTTGAGATGGAGCCTGGGGCTCCATCTCAGATGCATCTATAATGAAAGGAGGTGTTTCCATAAAGGTATTATCGGCTATATTTAGCATTACTTTAAGGAGTTTTTTCAAAAAAATAAGTAAGTGAAACCATCTGGTCATTATTGTCGTCAGTTGGCCAGGTGTCTCCATCATCACCTGTATCATGTCTTCTTACCCTTCCAGATGTGCCATCTTCAACTCCATCAATAGAGACATCAATCATCTTTGCCATCCATGCAGGTATACCATATACGAATATTGCATTGTAATTTGTTGAGTTTACAGTGTCAAAGCCGATGTTAAACCATCCATTGTAGGCATGTTTTGCAAGGCTTCTGTTTGGCTCTGAATAGTTGGCTATCCTTGCTACTCTCATGTCTGAAAAGGCACGGTTCACATTCCCCTCACCAGTTGAGGTTGTTGCACAATAATCAGTTGTTGGGTCAGTGTTATTGCTTGGAGTGCTACCGGTAGTATTATTTAAAGCGTTAAAATGTATAATCCCGTCCTGATTACAGTCACCAGGGAAATAGTGTTTACGGTCGTAAAAGGTCCATATCATTGCCTCAAGCCCCTTGAGGTCATTTTCTACCCTTTTTGCCTTTGCATTCTTTATCAGCTCCTGCCCCTTCAGAACCGCTCCCAAAATTATCCCTATTATTACAAGCACTATTGCAAGTTCAACCAGTGTAAACCCCCTGTTATCCCTGCTTAACC
>CAZIIE010000214.1:0-2597 GCA_964539375.1 uncultured Nitrospirota bacterium
TTATGATTGAAAAGGCAAAATCCCTCATAAAAGAAGGTGAGTCCTTAAAGGCCCTCTCACTGCTTGAAAAGACCAATCCCGAACAGGAGCTCACCGCAGCCACAAGCCTCTATGCCTACTGCATTGCCCGTGAGAGGGGACAGGTCCGCAGGGCAATTGAGCTATGCCATCAGGCAATTAAGAAGGAGCCCGAGGAGACAACCCATTATTACTGTCTTGGCAGAATACATCTGCTTGAGAAAAACCGCCGTGAGGCAATAGAGGTCTTCAGAGAGGGGCTCAAGCAGGGAAAGGACCCCGATATAATAGCCGAGCTTGAGGCCCTTGGCACAAGAAAACCACCACCCTTTAAGTTCCTGAAAAGGTCAAACCCGCTTAACAAGTACACCGGACTATTACTTAAGTTTTTTGGACTGAGGTAGGAATAATATTATTCCGTTTTTTAGGATTTAGGGAATTACCTTCGAACGGCTTCAGCACACGCTCGAAGCAGACGTGATGGCTGCTTTAGTGTGCGTCCTCGGAGCTGGCCAGGACGGCCAGCGAGAATGAGTGAAAAGGTAATTCCCTAAATCCGTTATCCCCTTCCGCCTTTTTTATGAAGCTCTGTCTTCCAGGGCCTCATTGCAACCACCACAGCCGCAAGTATGGTAAGCACAATCCAGTTCACCCCGATAAGGGCAACTGCAGCCCATCCATACCCACCATAGGGTTTTTGAACCTCATTGTAAAGGGCACCCACCAGCATTATACCAAGCACAAGGGGAACAAAAAATCTGATAAGCGTTACCCAGCCCTGACCGAGCTTTATGGAAGAGACCTTATTTACATGCCTTTTAAGAATTGCAATGTCAAAGAGCCATCCTGCAAGCACACACTCTGCAATCCCCACAACCACCAGTCCATAGTTGGTGATAAAGTGGTCAACTATATCAAGCCACAGAAGCCCTGCCTGTGTTGTAAAAATGATAGAGCCGATAAAGCCAAGCACTGAAATCACGCTGACCAGTGTCTTCCTGTTCAGGCCAAACTTGTCAATCAGTGCAGAGGTGAAGGCCTCAATAATGCTTACCGACGAGGAGATACCAGCCACAACAAGGCAGAAAAAGAATATGGCACCAAAGAGGCTACCGCCAGGCATCATGCTCAGTGCCTTTGGATAGGCTACAAAGGCAAGCCCTATGCTCTGTTTGACAACCTCAGAAATCGCCTTCCCCTCAGCCCTTGCCATAAAGCCAAGCACCGAAAACACGGCAAACCCTGCAAACAGTGAGTAGCCGCAGTTTATAAAGGCAGTCAGATAGGCGTTTTTTGTTATGTTTGACTTTTCAGGCAGATAGCTTGCATAGGCTATCATGATGCCAAAGCCAAGGCTCAGGGTAAAAAATATCTGACTGTAGGCATCTATCCAGACCTTTGGGTTTGAAAGCTTACTGAAATCAGGCCTCAGGTATGCCTTAATGCCCTCTGCTGCACCATCAAGGCTCAGAGACCAGAACACAAGCACTGCGGTAAGCACAAACAGAAGGGGCATAAAGATCTTGTTTGCAAGCTCAAGACCCTTCTGAACCCCACGAAACTCAATAGCCCAGTTTATAAACCAGATGACAATCAGGCTAAACAGTATGGGTGTTCTGATTTCCCCTAACTGGGCAGGAGACTTGGACATGGCAAGGAATTTCTGGAAGAAAAAGCTGTTCGGGTCAGAACCCCAGCCAAGATTAAAGGAAAGCAGGAAGTAGTTAAGACACCAGGCTATAATAACGGTGTAGTAAAGCACAATACCAAACATCACGAATATAACCGCCCACCAGCCAAGCCATTCCCAGTTTCGGTGTATCTTTTTGTAGGCAAGGGGGGCTGAACCAATCCTCTCATGACCAATGGCAAACTCAAGTATCATAAGCGGTATGCCTGCAGTAAAGAGTGCGGTAAGATAGGGAATCAGAAAAGCTCCGCCACCGTAACTGTAAGCCATGTAACTGAAACGCCAGATGTTACCAAGGCCGATGGCAGAGCCAACGGCAGCAAGCAAAAATCCAAGCTGGGATTTCCATTGTTCTCTCTTCATAGGCCTCTCTCCTTTAGTTTTTCAATGATTTCACTGACCACTCCTTCTATATCTTTTTTATCAGTATAAATCATAATGTCTGCAAGCTCATAATAGGGCTTTCTCTGCTTAAGGAGTTCTCTGATCCTCTTTAAAGGCTCATCCACATTAAGAAGAGGTCGTTCCTCTGAACCGGAGGTTCTCTGATAAATGGTCTCTGGCTCTGCCCAGAGGCAGACGATGATGCCCTTTTTCCTCAGTGCCCTCATATTTTCTTCCCTTAACACCACCCCACCGCCTGTGGAGATGACAAGCCCTTCCTTTTCTGAAAACCTCTTAACCATCTCTGTCTCAAGGTCTCTGAAATAGGGCTCACCGTATCGCTCAAATATCTCTTTTATGCTTATACCCTCCTTAGCCTCCACCTCTTCATCAAGCTCCACAAACTCCATACCCAGCTTTTCTGCAAGCTTTCTTCCCACCGCACTCTTTCCAGTTCCCATAAACCCCACAAGCACAATGTTTTTCATAACAGTAAATAAGATAC
>CAZIIE010000215.1:0-2593 GCA_964539375.1 uncultured Nitrospirota bacterium
AAAAATGTGATAACCAATATGCAGATGGAGCGTCTTGCAGCTCCCAATGGGCCTACAAAGGGCAAGATACTGAGACCTTCAGATGGCAAAGAGGTTCAGAACATCGCCTTTGTGCAGTGTGCTGGCTCAAGGGACGAAAACCATCTGAACTACTGCTCAGCCATCTGTTGTATGGCAAGCATGAAGCAGGCAACATACATCAGAGAGAAGAACCCCGAGTCAAAGGTTACCATTTTTTACATAGACCTGAGGGCACCTGGAAAGTATGAGGACTTCTACAGGAAGGTTCAGGAAGATGAAAACATCCAGTTTATAAAGGGTAAGGTTGCAAAGATAGAGGAAGACCCTGAAACCCAGGATGTGATTGTTACTGTTGAGGATGTGGCAAATGTGAAGAAGATACATGAGAGGTTTGATATGGTGGTTCTTGCAGCAGGTATGGAGCCCCAGACAAGGACACAGAGTTTCCCTGGTGGAGTAAGCACTGAGGAAAATGGATTTATCCTTAAGGATAAACTACAGGATGGCATATATGCTGTTGGTGTGGCAACAGGTCCAAAGGATGTTAATACCTCAAACCAGGAAGCAACTGCAACTGCAATAAAATGTTTACAAACCCTTGTAGGAGGTAAATAATGGAAAAAAAGGTCGGAGTATATATATGTAAGGACTGTGGCATAGGTGATGCTCTTAACATAGAGCAGCTTGAAGAGGTGGCCAAGGAATACGGCCCTGCTGTTTGTAAGGTGCATGATTTCCTCTGCTCTCAGGAAGGTGTACAGGTTATAAAGGATGACATACAGAACGAGGGAATAAACACCATAGTGATTGCAGCCTGCTCAATGAGGGTTAACACCGATGTGTTTGCCTTTGACCCCCAGAAGTATGTTACCGAAAGAGTAAACCTCCGTGAGCATGTGGTCTGGTGTCAGCCACCAAATGATGAAAACACCCAGAGGATGGCTGAGGACTACCTGAGAATGGGAATAACAAGGGCACAGAAGGCTGAGCCACCAGAGCCAAAGAAAGGGGAGCTTGAGAAGACCATACTTGTGGTTGGCGGAGGTGTGGCTGGACTCAGTGCTGCCCTTGAGGCTGCAAAGGCAGGATATAAGGCAGTGGTGGTTGAAAAGGCAGAGGAGCTTGGTGGAAGGGTTCGTCAGATGAAAAAGATTCTTCCTTCAAAGCCACCCTACGAGCAGCCTGAAAGCCCTGATATTGAAGAAAAGATTAAGGCTGTAAAGGAGCATCCAAACATCACGGTGTATACAAACTCACAGGTGGTTTCAATTGAGGGTGAACCCGGTATGTATGATGTGACCATCTGTGCAAATGAAAATGTCTCAAGGAAAGAGATAGACATTAACGAAGAGGTTAAAAGCGGTGGACCGGCAAGATTTCCCCTTCCTGAGTGTTCCTCTCCTGAGACCGTCAGGATTGGTGCCATTGTGTTTACCATAGGCTGGAAACCCTATGATGCCTCTAAGCTTGAGGAGCCCTTTGGTTACGGTAAGTTTAAAAATGTTGTGACCAACTGGGAACTGGAGCAGATGGCATCTAATGGTGGCATCAAGAGACCCTCTGATGGTGCCACTCCAAACACTGTGGTCTTTGTACAGTGTGCTGGACAGAGGGATGAAAACCACCTGCCCTACTGCTCAAGTGTATGCTGTCTTACCTCCCTCAAGCAGGCAAAATACATCAGAGAGGCAAATCAGAACGCTGGTGCCTATATCATTTACAAGGACATGCGTACCCCTGGTCTTTATGAGAACTTCTACAAGAGCATGCAGGATGACGAGGGAGTTTTTCTTATAAAGGGCGAGATACAGAGCCTTGAAGAAAACGCCGATGGTAGCATACAGGTAAAGCTTGAAAACAAGCTCCTGAATGAGGTCAATATCATCAATGCAGACATGGTGGTGCTTGCCACTGGAATGGTTACAAACATGGTTCCAGAGGGAAGAGAGCCAAAGGAGCTTACCAGAGAGCAGGAATACATCGGTGAGATCGTGTCAAAGCAGACCGAAGACGGTGTGGTTGAGGAGCTTGTGCCCTATCCATTAGCACTTAATCTCAAATACCGTCAGGGACCTGAGATGCCCTATCTTAAGTATGGTTTTCCTGACTCCCACTTCATCTGCTTCCCCTATGAGACCAGACGTACAGGTATCTACGCCGCAGGTGCAGCAAGGCATCCCATGGATGCCACCCAGGCTGCAATGGATGGAGCAGGGGCAGCACTTAAGGCCATACAGTGTATAGAGAGGGCATCAGAGGGCTATGCAGTGCATCCAAGGTCCTGGGACCAGACCTTCCCTGTGTTCAGGCTTGAGTCCTGCACCCAGTGCCGTCGTTGTACAGTGGAGTGTCCCTTTGGTGTGCTTGATGAGGATGAAAAGGCCACCCCACAGGAGCATCCCTACAGATGCCGTCGCTGTGGAACCTGTATGGGTGCATGCCCTCAGAGGATTATCAACTTCAGCGACTACAGCATAGATATGATATCCTCCATGCTTCAGGAGATGAAGGTGCCCGATGAAAGTGAGCTATTCCCCTACATAGTCGGGTTTATCTGTGAAAACGATGCCTA
>CAZIIE010000216.1:0-2576 GCA_964539375.1 uncultured Nitrospirota bacterium
CTCTGGATAATTGACCCCCTTGACGGCACCACCAACTACATCCATTCCTATCCCATGTTTGCCATCTCCATAGCCCTACAGTTCAATGGCGAGACCATCGCAGGCGTGGTCTATGACCCCCTGAGGGATGAGCTGTTCTGGGCTCAAAAGGGCAGGGGGGCATACTTAAACAACAGGCCCATCAGCATTTCTGAAAGAACTGTTCAGATGGGCTCAGCCCTGATTGCCACGGGATTTCCCTTCAGGTCAAAGCACCTTATAGAGGACTACCTCGGGCTTTTCAGAGAGGTTTTTAGCTCCTGCAGTGACCTGAGAAGAGCAGGCTCTGCCGCCCTTGACCTTGCCTATGTGGCAGCAGGAAGGTGCGATGGGTTCTTTGAGATTGGCCTCAGCCCCTGGGATGTGGCTGCAGGAAGTCTGCTTGTGGAGGAGGCAGGTGGGGTGGTCACCGATTTTAAGGGTGGTAAAGAGCACATCTGGACAGGTAACATTGTGGCAGCCCATAAAGACATCCATGAGCATTTAGTAAAAATCACAGGGAGGCTTAATCTATGAAAATCCGTTACATCCTTGTCCTTTTTCTGATTTTGGCTTTTTCTTCAACCGCCTCTTCGGTGGTAAGAATAAGGTGTGCCTCAACCACAAGCACCCAGAACTCGGGGCTTTTTGATTATCTCCTGCCCCTGTTTCAGAAAGAAACGGGCATCAGGGTGGATGTGATTGCAGTGGGCACAGGGGCTGCCCTTGAGCTTGGAAGAAGAGGGGATGTGGATGTGGTCTTTGTGCATTCAAAGGATGATGAGCTCAGGATGCTCAAGGAAGGCTGGTTTGTAAACCGTCACGATGTCATGTATAATGACTTCATAATAGTCGGGCCTCCTGATGACCCTGCCAGTGCTGGCACTGCCCGAAATGCTGTGGATGCCTTCAAGAGGATAGCCCAAAGTGGAACAAAATTTATCTCAAGGGGTGATAATTCGGGCACCAACAAAAAGGAGCTTAAGCTATGGAAAAGGGCAGGTATTAATCCAGAGGGTCAGAGCTGGTATCTTGAGGTGGGACAGGGCATGGCAAAGACCCTTCGGATTGCATCAAACCTGAGAGGCTATACCCTTACCGACAGGGGAACCTATCTCTCACTCATTGACAGAGAGAGGCTTGGTATGAAGATTATCTTTCAGGGTGACCCCATGCTCTTTAACCAGTATGGTGTGATGGCAGTAAACCCGAAGAGGCATCCCCATGTGAGGTATAAAGAGGCGATGAGGTTTATCAACTGGCTGGTCTCCGAAAGGGGACAGAAGCTGATAGCATCCTTCAGAGACTCGGGAGGACACCAGCTCTTTCATCCCAATGCAAGAAGATGAACTTCCTTTTAGACTCCATACTAAAAGCCTTTGAGCTGATAGTCTCACTGGACAGGGATTTTCTTTCCATAGTGTTTCTATCTCTGAAGGTTTCAGGAACGGCTATACTGGTCTCGGCAGTGCTGGGGATTGCAGTGGCTGTTACAGTTTTTCACCTTCCAGCGGTATTAAGGAGGGTGATTGTCCCTGTGCTTAACACCTCTATGGGACTTCCCCCTGTGGTGGTGGGGCTTTTTCTCTATTTACTTTTTTCAAGGTCAGGTCCTCTTGGCTGGTTGTCTCTCCTTTACACACCAACCCTGATGATTATTGCCCAGACTGTGCTTGCCACGCCCATAGTGGCTGGCATTGTCTATGCCTCCCTTTCCTCCTCAGGTGGTGACATCAGGTTCACAGCCCTGAGCCTTGGTGCAACAGGGTTTCAGGCAACGATGAAACTACTTGGAGAGCTCAGGTATATGATTCTGGCCTCTGTGATTGCAGGGCTTGGAAGGGTGATTGCTGAGGTTGGTGCGGTGCTCATTGTGGGTGGAAACATCGCAGGCTATACCCGTGTGATGACCACAGCCATTGCACTTGAGGCAGACAGGGGTGACTTCATCCTTGCCATTGCCCTTGGACTGGTGCTTCTGATGATTTCCTTTTCTGTAAACCTGCTGCTTTACCTTTTCCAGAGGAGGGCAGGGCATTGATGATAAGGCAGATTGAGGCCAGGGGGCTTAAAAGGGTTTTTAACAGCAGGTTTTCCCTTTCCTGCTCACTGAGACTTGATAGTGGTAAAAGGTATGTGATACTTGGGCCTAACGGAAGCGGTAAATCCACTCTTTTAAAGATACTATCCCTTCTTGAGAAACCTGATGAGGGAAGCGTTATATACAGAACCGACAGAGAGCATATAAACCCCTTTGATGATACCGCACTCCGAAGGAGGGTGGTTCTGGTCAGCACAAGACCTGTTGTTTTCAGACAGAGTGTCCTTGAAAACATACTCTATGGGCTGAGAATAAGGGGTATCAGAAAGGCCGAGGCAGAAGAAAGGGCACTAAAGGCCCTTGAGCAGGTCTCCCTCCTTGAGCTGAAGGACGAGCCTGCAACAGGGCTTTCCTCAGGTGAAAAACAGCGGCTCAGCCTTGCAAGGGCCTTAGCAATTGAGCCTGATGTGCTTATGCTTGATGAGCCCACCGTAAACCTTGACCCTGAAAACACTGA
>CAZIIE010000217.1:0-2565 GCA_964539375.1 uncultured Nitrospirota bacterium
GTAATACCAGCACGGTATGGCTCAACAAGGTTTCCTGGCAAGGTGCTTGCCCTGCTTGAGGGCAGGCCTTTAATAGAGCATGTTTACAGGGCATGCCTTGGGTCAACCCTTGCAGACAGAGTGGTGGTAGCCACAGACCATGAAAGGGTAAGGGAGGCTGTTGAGGGGTTTGGTGGTGAGGTGGTTATGACCTCTTCAGAACACGCCTCTGGCACTGACAGAGTAGCAGAGGTAGCAAAGGGTATGGATTATGATATAATTGTGAATGTTCAGGGTGATGAGCCCCTTATAAAAGCTGAGATGATTGACTCGGTGGCAGGGCTCCTTATAGATGATACTTCAGCAGATATGGGAACACTGGTTAAGAGGATAGTGTCTTCAGAGGATTACCTGAATCCCAATGTGGTTAAGGCTGTCCTTGACAGGCAAGGTTATGCACTCTATTTTTCAAGGGCACCAATACCCTTTTTCAGAGACTCTGTTAAGCTCCACACTGACAGCAAGCCCTCGGTTTCAGGGGAGATTAATAACAGGGTCTGTTACAAACACATCGGGATATACAGTTACAGAAAAAGGGTGCTTCTTGAGCTGGCAGGACTTCCAGCCTGTGCTATTGAGGAGGCTGAAAAGCTGGAGCAGCTTAGGGCATTATACAATGGTTACAGGATAAAGGCAGCAGAAACCAGTTTTGAAACAATAGGTGTTGATACACCTGAAGACCTTGAGAGGGTGAAAAAATGGCTAAGTATATCTTCGTAACAGGTGGAGTTGTCTCATCCCTTGGAAAGGGCATAGCCTCGGCAGCCATAGGGGCGCTGCTTGAGGCAAGGGGCCTGAAGGTGACCCTTCAGAAGTTAGACCCCTACATCAATGTTGACCCTGGCACACTCAGCCCCTTTCAGCATGGAGAGGTCTTTGTGACCGATGACGGTGCAGAGACAGACCTTGACCTCGGACACTACGAGCGTTTCACCTCCATAAGGACATCCCAGCAGAACAATGCCACCACCGGTCGTATCTACAACAATGTGATAACCAAGGAAAGAAGGGGTGATTATCTTGGCGACACAGTACAGGTGGTTCCCCATATCACCGATGAAATAAAAAGAACCATCAAGTCTGTAAGTGATGGCAACGATGTGGTTATAGTGGAGATAGGTGGAACTATTGGTGATATAGAGAGTCTGCCCTTTCTTGAGGCAATAAGACAGATGCGTTACGATGTGGGAAGGGAAAATGTCCTCTATGCCCATCTCACCCTTGTCCCCTATATACCAAGTGCTGGTGAGCTAAAGACTAAACCAACCCAGCACAGTGTCAAGGAGTTAAGGGCAATTGGTATTCAGCCTGACCTGCTACTGTGCCGTTGCGACCGTCCCCTTCCACCTGATATTAAGAAAAAGATAGCCCTTCACTGTAATGTTGACCCTGACTCTGTTATAGCCGCCATTGATGTGGAGACCATCTATGAGGTTCCCATGGCACTTCATGAAGAGGGGCTTGATGGCTTAGTGGTGAAAAAACTTGGACTTCCAGTAGGGGAGCCTGACCTCAGCAAGTGGCAGGAGGTTGTAAAAAAGATAAAGGAACCTGAAAACGAGGTAACCATTGCCATGGTCGGAAAATACATAGGGCTCAAGGATTCCTACAAGAGCCTTATCGAGGCACTAATACACGGTGGAATTGCAAACAATGCAAGGGTTAACCTGCACTGGGTTGACTCAGAGGAGATAGAGATCAAGGGGCCTGAAGAGTTTCTTATGAATGTGGACGGGGTGCTGGTACCTGGAGGATTTGGCTACCGTGGAATAGAGGGAAAGATTGCAGCAATCAGGTATGCAAGGGAAAAGAAGATTCCCTTCCTCGGTATCTGTCTTGGTATGCAGTGTGCTGTGATAGAGTTTGCACGGAATGTCTGCGGTCTTACCAAGGCTAACTCCACCGAGTTTGACCTCAATACCCCTGACCCTGTGATATATCTAATGGAAAAGTGGTATGACTTCCGTAAAGGCAGAGTTGAAGAGCGCGATTACGATGCAGACAAGGGTGGCACCATGAGGCTTGGTGCCTATCCCTGTGTGCTTACAGAGGACTCCTTTGCCTACCAAGCCTATGGCATAAAGGAGATTTCCGAGCGTCACAGACACCGTTATGAATTCAATAATGCCTACAGGGGGATATTAACCAGACATGGCCTCAGGATAAGCGGAACCAGCCCTGATGAGGAGCTTGTGGAGATTATAGAGATTAAGGACCACCCCTGGTTTCTGGGTTGCCAGTTTCATCCTGAATTCAAGTCAAGACCCACAGAGCCTCATCCCATATTCAGGGCCTTTATAGGCGCAGCACTGAAGGAACAAGCAGCTTTATTTAAAAAGAAAGCACTAAATACTAATATCTAAATTCTAAACAACCTTTTTGACTTTATTTAGGATTTAGGATTTAGAATTTAGGATTTTATTATTAGGGAGGTTTTTAATTGAAGACCTACAGGCACAGAAGGGTGATGAGTGAGATTAATGTCACCCCCTTTGTGGATGTCATGCTGGTGCTGCTGGTGATCTT
>CAZIIE010000218.1:0-2557 GCA_964539375.1 uncultured Nitrospirota bacterium
GAATAAGCCCCAGAGTAAAACCCTCAGACTTCTTGAACAGCCTTTTAATTAGATTATTAAAAACTCTTTTATCCGAAACTCAATCCCGCCCTGATTAGATTTTTTTCCTTGCCAGACCACCTGACCATTCCATAGTCAGGGATACCCTCTGATTTGTCTCCCCTTATGGTTATGACATGTCCCTTCCTGAGGGGGTAAGTGGTTATAATGCCAAAACCCTCAGGGGAGATATCCACAATGGTTCCCTTTGCTTCAACCACCGATGCATAGGTGGTTTGAAGGTCTGTAACAGTGTACCTGATATCGTATCTTACTGGTTTGCGTTTTTGTCTTCTCCTTTCGGTCATCTATACCTCATCGGGTATATTGATAGAGCCTTCAAAAACAGCTGTTGCCGGCCCTGTCATGTAAACATGATTGTCCTCAGCCCATTGAATAAAAAGGTCACCGCCGAGCAGATGAACAGTAACCTCCCTGTTTGTCAGTCCCCTTAGGGCAGTTACCACTGCCGATGCCGATGCCCCTGTGCCACAGGCCATTGTCTCACCAGCTCCCCTTTCCCAGACCCTCATCTTAATCTCATCTCTGCTTATTACCTCAATGAACTCAACATTGGTGCGGTTGGGAAAGAGCTGATGATTTTCAAGGATAGGGCCAAAGTAGCTTACGGGGAAGCTCTTAACATCGTTAACCACTATCACACAGTGGGGATTTCCCATGGAGAGGCATGAGAGGTGAAACTGCTGGTCCTCAACCTCAAGGGGATAGTTGATGACTCTTCCATCAGGGGTTAGCCTGTCTTTGTCAAGCTGGTCAACATACAGGGGAATCCTTTCAGGTCTGAACTCGGGCTCTCCCATGTCAACCCTTACATGGGAGTTTCGTCTTTCAGGTTTAATAATTCCTGCGAGGGTTTCTACCTCAAGGGGGCTTTTCTGGCTCAATCCCCTGTCCCAGATGTATCTGGCAAAGCACCTTATGCCATTTCCGCACATCTCCACCTCGGAACCATCAGCATTGAATATCCTCATCCTGAAGTCAGCTCTGTCAGAGGGCAGTAGAAGTAGTAGCTGGTCAGCACCTATGCCAAACCGTCGGTTACACAAAAAGGTGGCAACCCTTGAGAGCCATTTTTCATCGGTATTGTTTAACCAGTTCTGATTTATGGAATCAATCAGGACAAAGTCGTTTCCCAGCCCATGCATCTTGGTGAAGTTGACGGTCATTCTATCCCCTAAGTTCCTCAGGTATTTTTTCTCCCCTTAACAGGTCGGTGAGGGTCTCCCGTTTTCTGATAAGATAGTGTTTTTTGCCGTCAACCAGCACCTCTGCTGGTCTGGGTCGGCTGTTGTAATTTGAGCTCATACTGAACCCGTAGGCACCGGCACTCATCACAGCAAGAAGTTCTCCTCTCTGCACCGAGGGAAGCTGTCTGCCCCTGGCGAGGAAGTCTCCCGATTCGCATATAGGGCCTACCACATCGGCAAAGACCTTTTTTGTCCTTTTCTTTCTAACCGGTATTATATTGTGATAGGCATTGTAAAGGGATGGCCTTAACAGGTCATTCATGCCACCGTCAACGATTATAAACTTACGGTCAGCACCGTCTTTTGTGTAAAGCACCCTGGTTATAAAGACACCAGCGTTGCCAACTATTGACCTTCCTGGCTCCACTATAAGGGTAACATCCCTGCCCTTTAGTAAGGGGATTATCTTTCTGGCAAGCTCTCTGGGATGGGGTGGTTCTTCATCATTGTACTGAATGCCAAGACCGCCGCCCATGTCAAGGTATTTTATCCTTATACCCTCTTCATTTAGTCTGTCAAGCAGAATCAGCACCCTTTCAAGGGCATCCACAAAGGGTGTAACCTTTGTAATCTGTGAACCTATATGTTTATGGATACCCACAATCTTTAAATTTTTCATCTTCTGAGCCTTTGAGTAAAACTCAAGGGCCATCTCTATGGGGATTCCAAACTTGTTCTTCTTAAGCCCTGTGGATATGTAAGGATGGGTTTCAGGGTCAATGTCAGGGTTTATCCTGAGGGCAATGGGAGCTCTCTTTCCAAGCCTTTCTGCGATACGGTTTATGTTTTCCATCTCCTGCAGTGATTCAATGTTAAACATCAGTATTCCCTTTTTAAGGGCATACTCTATCTCTTCATCGGTCTTTCCCACACCAGCATAGACTATCTTCTTTGCAGGTATGCCAGCCTTAAGGGCCCTGTAAAGTTCTCCTCCAGAGACCACATCAGCGCCTGCACCAAGTGAGCCAAGAAGACCCAAAATGGCTGCATTGGAGTTTGCCTTTACAGCATAACAGACAATATGGGGTATGCTTTTTAGTGCCTGGGAGTAGGCGTTAATGTGCCTTCGCAGAGTCCTGGCGCTATAGACATACAGAGGTGAGCCGTATTTTTCCACAAGAAAGGGTACGGATACCTCTTCTGCATAAAGGGTGCTGTTTTTGTACTTAAAATAATGCATTGCCTACCTTCAGGGCAGAGTTTTAAGGGATTTAATTTTTTAACATAACGAAACAGGTATTGTCAAAGAG
>CAZIIE010000219.1:0-2551 GCA_964539375.1 uncultured Nitrospirota bacterium
TTGAGGGGTGGAGCCCCTCAAAGTTAGGCAAAATTTTTAATTGAAAATTAATAAGTTAGGGCCTGTTGAACAGGCTCTAAAGAAAGAAGGAGGTATTGGTATGGCAGAAAAGATTACCCTGAGCGTTATCAAAGCAGATGTGGGTGGATATGTAGGTCATTCAAGCATTCATCAAAACCTTCTTGATGTAGCCAAGGAGAATCTATCAAAGGCAAAAGACCAGGGTCTTATTGTTGACTTCCATGTAACAAGGGTGGGTGATGACCTGGAGCTCATTATGACCCACGAAAGAGGCACTGACAATGAGGAAATCCATCAGCTTGCCTGGGATATCTTTCTCAAGGCCACAGAGGAGGCAAAAAAGCTGAAGCTCTACGGTGCTGGACAGGACATCCTCAGCGATGCCTTCTCTGGAAACATCAAGGGTATGGGGCCTGGCGTGGCAGAGATGGAGTTTGTGGAAAGAAAGTCAGAGCCAGTGATAGTGTTTATGGCTGACAAAACCTCGCCTGGTGCCTGGAACCTTCCCCTTTATAAAATGTTTGCCGACCCCTTTAACACAGCAGGTCTGGTAATAGACCCGAAGATGCATGAGGGTTTTCAGTTTGATGTAGTTGATGTCTACGGGCATAAGGCTATCACTATCTCCTGCCCAGAGGAGATGTACGACCTGCTTATGCTCATTGGTGCAATGAGGCGTTTTATGATAAGAAGGGTTTACAGAAAGGACGGAGAGATATGTGCAGCAGCTTCCACCCAGAAACTGAGCCTCATTGCTGGCCGCTATATTGGTAAAGACGACCCAGTGCTTATTGTTCGCTGCCAGTCTGGAATGCCAGCAGTGGGTGAGGCCCTTGAGCCTTTTGCATTCCCTCACATTGTTGAGGGCTGGATGAGGGGAAGCCATCACGGACCTCTTATGCCAGTGGCCTTTTATGAGGCTAACCCTTCAAGGTTTGATGGGCCTCCAAGGGTTATAGCTGCAGGATTCCAGATTGCTGACGGTAAGCTCATTGGTCCAAGAGACCTCTTTGATGACCCATCCTTTGACAGGGCAAGGGAGCTTGCCAATATGTATGGCGATTACCTGAGAGCCCACGGCCCCTTTGAGCCCCACCGTCTCGGTCTTGACGACCTTGAATACACAACCATGCCCGAGCTGATGAAGAAGCTTGAGCCAAGGTTTAAACCCGAATAGTGTCAAGGAAAGATACCGGTTTAATCAAAAAGCCCTGCTAAAAAGCAGGGCTTTTTGTGTTTAAACGCGGAACTCACCTGCCGAAAATGAGGCAGCATTTTCTGTCAGATGGAGCGATTAGTTATAGTTTCCCTTTTATCATCTTTTCATAGTCATCATGATTTCCAATCCATACCCAGATATAATCATCTTCATCCTTTAGCGCAAGTGCCCTATAAAAATCTGAAATCCTTACAGACCAGAACTTGCCAACCTTTTTAAAATGCAGTGAAGGATGTGATGGGTTTTCTTTCAATAGTTCAAATTGTTTCTTCGCTCTTTCCTGAATAACTTGAGGTAGCCTACTGAAAGCCTTCCAGAATTCATCGGTTGTTTTATGCATTTATAATGGCTTGAGTTTTCCCTCTCTTTTGGATTTCTTTGCCTGCTCAATCAGAAAGTCTAATTTCCCCTCCTCAGAATCTCGTTCTATCTCTTCATCCCATTTTGCCCAGTCTTTTTCAAATAACCAGTTTCTGATCTGTCTGTATTCTTCCTCTGATAGTTTTTCAATCTCCTGTTTTATGTCTTCTACCTTTGGCATATCACAACTCCTTAATTAATATTTTATCATAACATCGTTAATTCATAATCAAAGGGTTTCTAAAAACCTCCATGGGCAGCCATAACACCTACAAAGACAGCAAGCAGGCTCATTCCCATTACAAACCAGTGAAAAACCGTGAGGGTGTAGAAGACTCTGTTTGTGGCATGCTGGGCCTCGCCTTTAAATATAATCTTAAAGAGCTTTGCCTCAAAAAGAAGTATCAAGACATAGAGAAGCCAGACAATAAACATGACCGTAGGGCCAATACCAGCCTTACTAAAAATAGCCCGCCACTCACCTGTGAGGGCTAAAAGGGCAAAACCAGTAAGCCCCACCAGCGCAACCATCGCCTTTGCAATCTTTGCAAACCTGTGCTCCACACCCTGAAAAAACAGCACCTTCTCCAGAGAGTTTTCCATCCGAAGTATCATGGGAAATACCACCATGGTAACAAAAGCCACACCACCAATCCATACTACAACCCCGAGCACATGAAGTGCTGTAAGAATGCCAATGGTCATAGGACCCCTCCTTTTTCTAATTTTTCATAATTACTTTTTTACAAAATAATTTTAATTATACCAGATGGAAGGACATTAAGAAAGAAAAGGGTTTTTATGAGCCAAAAAATAACAAAAGACCTGAATTGAAATCATTTTCTGAAAAAAAGGAAAAGGTGTTTTAAATTTTTTGCTTGCTAAGCATCTTCAATTTTCTTTGCCCCTCAGGGCTTCAAAATGGTAAAATTAATTGAACTGGTTATTGGT
>CAZIIE010000220.1:0-2550 GCA_964539375.1 uncultured Nitrospirota bacterium
TCATATCCTCCGGAAGCTCTGTGCTGAACTCAAGCCACTCACCGCTGACCGGATGGGTAAAGCCCAGAGTGGCAGCATGAAGCATCTGGCGGGGCACCTTTAGCTTAACATTACCGATTTCCACGGTTCTTTTCCTGCCATATACCTGATCGCCGAGCACAGGATGTCCTATTGAGGCGAAGTGCACCCTTATCTGGTGGGTTCTGCCTGTGGCAAGACGGGCCTCAACAAGGGTGGCACCCCTTAATCTCTGGATAACCTTCCAGCTTGTCTTTGCATATCTACCCCGCCTTGTGCGGGTTGACATCTTTTTTCTGTGGGTCTCAGACCGCCCGATGGGTCGCTCAATGGTGCCCGTATTTTCCTTTAAATTTCCCGAGATTAAAGCATAGTAAATGCGTTTGATGGTTCTTCCCTTAAACTGCTCAATCAAACCGTAATAGGCCCTGTCTGAAAGGGCAACAACCACAAGCCCTGATGTGTCCTTGTCAAGCCTGTGAACCACCCCTGGCCTTAATGGCCCACCCACCTCGGCAAGCCTTCCCACATGATACAAAAGGGCATTCATCAGGGTGCCACTACGGTGGCCAGCTGCAGGATACATCACAAGCCCCGGGGGTTTGTTTACTACCACAAGGTGCTCATCCTGATAGAGGATTTCAAGGGAGATGGGTTCGGCAATAAGCTCTTCAGAGGGTTCATCAGGGATGGCGACAGAGACCTCTTCAGATGGCTTAAGCCTGTAGCCAGCCTTGACCTGGGTATCATTGACCAGCACATGACCTTCTTTGATAAGCCTTGTAACCGATGAACGGGTCTTACCTAATTTTTCAGAAAGAAAGAGGTCAAGCCTTTTTCCCCTGTCTTCATTGGATACGACCAGTGTGTGCTGCTTGCTCATGGAAGGTTTAAAGGAGTAGCTCTAAGAGCCTGTCAAGTTCATCAAGGCTGTAATACTCTATCTCTATCTTTCCCCTTTTCCCTCTGTGACGGATCTGGACCTTGGTGCCAAGAGACTGCTTTAGTTTGTCCTCAAGGGCAAGGATATTGGGGTCCTTTTCTGTTTTTTTTCTGCTTCTTTGGGGCCCCTTAGACTTCTTCTGGGCACAGAGGCTCTCTGTTTCCCTCACACTAAGGCCCCTTTTTACCACCTGACGGGCAACCTCTATCTGTGATGCCCTTGTGGGAAGAGAAAGGATTGCCTTTGCATGGCCAAGGCTTATGCGTTCGTTTACAATAAGCTCCTTTATCTCTGGTGGAAGAGCAAGGATGCGAAGATAGTTTGCTATGGTTGCCCTGTCTTTTCCAACCCTCTTTGAGAGCTCTTCCTGGGTGTAGCTGTATTCATCAATCAACCGTTTGAAGGCCTCTGCCATCTCAAGGGGGTTGAGGTCGTCCCGCTGGATGTTCTCTACAAGGGCAAGCTCAAGGGCTGAAGCTGAGTCCACATCCTTTATGATGGCAGGTATCTTTTTTAAACCCGCGGCCTTTGCCGCCCTCCAGCGCCGCTCCCCTGCTATCAGGTAATAGCCTCCATCATCTGCCCTTCTTACAATTACGGGCTGAAGCACACCCTTTTCCTTTATTGAGAGGGAAAGCTCCTGAAGGCCCCTTTCATCAAAGTCCTTGCGGGGCTGCTCAGGCCCTGGCCTGATGAGCGATACCTCTATCTCTTTCAGCCCCTTTTCAGGTATAAGTGCGTTAAGCCCTCTGCCCAGTGCTGGCTTCATTCAGTATCTCCTTTGCAAGTTTCAGGTAGCTTTGTGCCCCTTTGGATCGGGCATCATAAAGCATAACAGGCTTTCCAAAGCTTGGCGCTTCACTAAGTGTAACATTTCTCGGTATTACAGTGGAATATACCCTGTCGCCAAAAAAACGCCTCACCTCCTCGGCCACCTGATGGGATATGGATGTCCTGCGGTCAAACATGGTAAGTAGCACCCCCTCAATCTGAAGCTCTGGATTAAAGGCGCTCTGCACAAGCTCAATGGTTCTGCTGAGCATCCCAAGCCCCTCAAGGGCATAGTATTCGCACTGGACAGGCACAAGCACCGAGTGGGCTGCCACCAGTCCATTGAGGGTCAAAAGCCCAAGGGAGGGTGGGCAGTCAATGATAATGTATTCATACTGGTCTTTAACTGTCTGAAGTGCCCTTTTAAGCACAAACTCACGGCCCTGAACATCAACAAGCTCTACCTCTGCTGCTATAAGGTCTATGGATGAGGGGGCGAGGCTTAAGTTTTCAACCTCTGTCTTAAGTATGATGTCCTTTATCTCAAGACTGCCAGAGAAGACATCGTAGATGCTGGATGCTATTTCGGTGCGGTCAAAGCCAAGGCCACTTGTGGTGTTTCCCTGGGGGTCAATGTCAACCACAAGGATTTCCCGTCCTGCAAGTGCCATTGAGGCAGAGAGGTTTATGGCGGTGGTGGTCTTACCAACACCGCCTTTCTGGTTTGCTATGGCTATAATCTTTCCCATCACAATGTTCCACGTGGAACATTTCACGGGCGAAATGCTGTTTATGTTCCACGTGGAACTATTATAACC
>CAZIIE010000221.1:0-2516 GCA_964539375.1 uncultured Nitrospirota bacterium
AAATACCCCTCTTTTTGTCCTTTTTCGGACAATTGTGAAAAAACTTTAGGGTATGCTGTAGGGCTATTGCTTTTCATTCTAACTTTTATCTCCTTTTCTGTTATACTTAAATAGACCATCGCTGACTTTAAAGGAGAGCGTATGTTTGATATTGGTTTTCCTGAACTCGCCATTATTCTAATTATTGCCCTTCTGGTTTTTGGCCCAAGCAAGCTGCCTGCATTGGGCAGCAATGTTGGAAAGGCCATCAGGGATTTCAAAAAGGCACTTCACGATAAATCGCCTGAAGAAAAACCAGAAATAGGCAAATAGGGGTTATCAATAATGGGGTAGAAAACTGTGGAGATGCTCGAAGGCCCTGTGTTCTTAGCATTTCAGGTTAATAATAGTATCTTATTAACATTCTGATTAACACTGCCACGGATAGAATTGATTAGCTCCGAGCTTTTGATAATCATCAAGAAGTATGGACTGCTTACTGTCTTTGGAGGAACCTTTTTTGAGGGCGAGGGGGTGTTAATTACGGCAGCAGTTCTTGCAGGTGAGGGATTCTTAGACCCTGCAGGTGTCTGGCTAACCGCATTGATGGGGGCCTGGACAGGCCATATATTCTGGTTTTTTATCGGGAGGAAACTGGGCAGTAGATTTATCTTAACAAAGCTCCCCAGATACAGGTCTCACTTTGAAGAGGTCAACAGAATTATACTCCGACATCCAAAGACTTCCATCTTTATTCTTCAGTATCTCTACGGGATGCGCATAATAGGAGCTCTGGGTCTTGGCCTTACTGAACTTTCCTTTTCAAGATTTGCCCTATACGAGGCGATTAACTGTGCCTTATGGGCGCTGGTTATCTTTACAGCAGGTTATGTGCTGGGCGAGACCTTTTTACATATGCTCCATGGATGGCTGAGATGGGTCTGGATGGGTGTCAGCATTATCGTCCTCATCCTGTTTTATCACCGACTACAGGGCTATCTGAAATCAAGGATTAAAAGAACCTATACCAGGGACCTCTGAGAAATTGTTTGAACTATGACCCTGAAATCACCTATAATCTTAATAGGAGGGGATGAAAGGGAGCGTTCCAGATAGGGTTAAAAAGGAGATAGAAGAGCTTGTAAAGGAGCTTAACTACCACTGTTACAGGTATTATGTGCTTGACTCACCTGTTATCTCCGATGAAGAGTATGACCGCCTTTACAGAAAACTAAAGGAGCTTGAGGAAAGATACGGCTATGTCCTTCCCGACTCACCTACCCAGCGTGTGGGTGCTCCACCCCTTGATAAGTTTGAAAAGGTAAAGCATAACGAACCAATGCTTTCCCTTGACAATGCCTTCAATGCAGAAGAACTCAGGGAGTTTGAAGGAAGGCTCAAGCGTCAACTCAGGACAAAGGGAGAGATTCAATACACGGTTGAACCAAAATACGATGGTCTTGCCATTGAGCTTACCTATGAAAATGGAATATTAGTAAGGGCCTCAACCCGCGGAGATGGTTATGTGGGTGAGGATGTCACCCAGAACATAAAGACCATAAAGTCCATTCCTCTGAGAATTGAGGGCACCGACAGGATACCCGAGCTTATTGACATACGCGGAGAGGTCTATATGAACATAGAGGACTTTGAAGCCCTGAACAGAGAGCGTGAAAAAAGGGGTGAAAGCCTCTTTGCTAACCCACGGAACGCTGCAGCTGGCTCGGTGCGTCAGCTTGACCCTTCAATCACAGCATCCAGAAGGCTTCATCTTGCCTGCTACGGAGTGGGCTCTTACAGAGGCATAGAGTTTTCCTCCCAGTGGGAATTCATCCAGTGGCTTAAGGATGCGCGGTTCCCGGTGCCCTATATCGTTAGGCTTGTAACAGGCATTGAGTCAGCCATAGAGGTGGTCAAGGAGCTTGAGGAGATTAGACCCACCCTCCCCTTTGAGGCTGACGGTGCGGTTATAAAGGTTAACGACTTTTCCCTTCAGAAGGCCCTGGGTGTTAAGACCCGAGAGCCCCGCTGGGCAATTGCCTATAAGTTTGCCGCCCATCAGGGAACAACAGTGATAAGGGAGATTATCCCAAGCGTGGGAAGAACCGGGGTGATTACCCCGGTTGCCATACTTGAGCCTGTAAGGATTGGTGGTGTCACTGTCTCACGCTCAACCCTTCATAACTGGGATGAAATAGAGAGGAAGGACATCCGTGTTGGGGATACGGTTGTGGTTGAAAGGGCAGGCGATGTTATTCCCCATGTGATAATGGTTGTTAAGGAAAAAAGGACTGGAAAGGAAAGGCCCTTTCCCATCCCTGAGAAATGCCCTGTCTGCAGTGCAAAGGTGGTCAGGCCTGAGGGAGAGGTGGCTGTAAGATGTGTTGGTTTAAACTGCCCCGCCCAGGCTGTTGAAAGAATTAGACACTTTGTGTCAAAGGGTGCGATGGATATTGAGGGATTGGGTGAAAAGAATGTGGAGCTCCTTTACAACGAAGGAAGGATTAAGCACTTTACAGATATCTACAGACTGAAAA
>CAZIIE010000222.1:0-2488 GCA_964539375.1 uncultured Nitrospirota bacterium
CTTAATCTATTATCTCAGCCGTAAACTTATAAAGGGTGGCCTGTTTCCAGGCATCAGGTGGAAGGCCTGCCTTCTCGGAGACAGCCTGAAGGAATTGCTCTCTGTTCCAGCCAAACTCAACTGGAACCTGCGGAAGGAGTATGCCAGAACGGCCATCTTTTACGATGTATAGGCCATGCTTTCCAATCTCTATCTCCTCAATGCTTCCCACCTTCTCAAGGGGTGATAGCACGGTGACCTCAACCTTTATGTCCTTAAGCTCATCGGCTCTTAGGGGCTGAAACCTCGGGTCTCGGGTTGCAGCTGCTACAGCGTTTCTGATAACCGACTTATAAAGGGGCATTACTGGAAGGATGTTTCCAATACAGCCACGCAGACGGTGTCCCCGCTTATAAATGGTCACAAAACTTGCCCCATTGGCAAGAAGCCTTATATCCTTCACCTCAGGCTCAGGGGTTTTGCCGGTTTTTACATAACTAACAATTGTCTCCCTTGCAAGGCTGAGCAGAAAGGCTTTCTCTTTCCTGGTAAGCCCTGTCTTAACCACAGCTATAGAGGCATAGCCAACCACCGAGTCCTTCCTTCCAGCCGTATCTCCAGAGTTAGCATACTTAAGCAGTATGCCATGGCTTGCACCAAGTGCCCTTGCCACTGAAAGCCCAAGAAGAGCTGGATAGGCACCGCACATCTCACCCCGACCACTGCGAAAGGCCTTCTCAAGGTCTTCAACAGAAAGCCTCTGAACCGCATCTATCACCACCGAGTCCATCTCCTTTGCCTTCTCATAACTGTGGTAGTGCGAAAGGTCGGTGCTTATAATAATCACTGCCTCAGGATGAGACTTCATTATCTCGGTAAGTCGGTCTGTTAGAAAATGAAAGGACTCGCGGGTCGGATGCCCAATAAGTATCTCAACCACCCTGAAGTCCTTAAGTGTCTTCTGCAAAAAGGGCAGTTGCACCTCAAGGGAGTGCTCCTTCTGATAGGCCTCTGGTATGTATTTACAGTCAGCCCTTTCGTTTATCAGGGAGCGAGCTACCGCTGTGTCAACAGGCACCAGCCCAAGGGGTGTCTTGAAGTAGTCTCCTGTGTATATGGAGGCACCTTTGAAGTGGCCATAATGGCTTGGGCCTATAAGCACAATCAGCTTTTTTTTAAGCTGACCAAGGCTCTTATATGTATAGGCAGCCACAGGCCCTGAATAGATATATCCTGCATGGGGGCTAAAGAACAAAACCGCCTGACCCTTTAGCTCGGGAGGGTTTGCCCTGTCAAGAAAATCCCGAACCATACGGGAGAGAGACTCAGGCTCTGCAGGATAAAAGCTCCCTGCTACCACAGGCTCCTTTACCTGTTTTTTACAGGAAAACAGGGAAAACAACAGAATCGTTATAAGAGCTAAACCCTTCAAACCCTTTTCCAGAACCGTGCCCTCCTTAGACCCTCTTTTTCAGGCATCAGTCTCTTAAGGGGCCTTCCAATAAGGCTAAGAAGAGAACCAAGGAGAAAAAACCCTAAAAAGTCCCTTCTTCCTAACATCATCCTACCCCCAGAGCCCTGCTATCCTGTAATTACAATAAATACACCTTGAGTCCTTTATCCTTACTGCCCTAACATGATAGCCGTGCCTTTCTATTATAACCCTTTTACACTGTGGACAGTAGGTGTTTTCAGCCTCGGAGCGTATGTTTCCGATATAGACATAATGCATCCCCTCCTCAAGGGCTATCTCTCGTGCCATCTGGAGGGTCTTAAGTGGAGTGGGCGGGAGGTTTTTCATCTTGTAGTAGGGGAAAAACCTTGAAAAGTGTATGGGCACATCAGGGCCAAGATTTCGGTAAATCCATCTACACATCTGCCTTATCTTTAGGGGGTCATCGTTATGGGTTGGGATTACAAGATTGGTTATCTCGGTCCAGACCCCCTCGTCCTTAAGGACCAGAAGACAGTCAAGCACTGGCTTGAGCCTTCCACCGCATAGCCTTGCATAGAAATCCTCGGTAAAGGCCTTCAGGTCAACACAGGCAGCCTGCATTACCTTTGATAGCTCCCTGAGCGGTCTTTCATTGATATAGCCACAGGTGTGCATGGTGTTAAGCACGCCGTAACGGTTTGCAATGACCGAAGTGTCGTACATATATTCATAGAAAACGGTTGGCTCAGTGTAGGTATAGGCAATGGTCTGGCAGCCGTAAAACACCGCCTTGCGAACAAGCTCATCAGGGGGAAGTCTGTAGTTTCTTGACTCCTCAGGCCGTGCCTGTGAGATCTGCCAGTTCTGGCAAAACTTACATCCAAGCACGCAGCCAACGGTTGCCACAGAGAAGGCCCTTGCACCGGGCAGGACATGGAAAAAGGGTTTCTTCTCTATTGGGTCAATTTCAACTGCACAGGGCCGAGCATAAACGAGACTGTAAAGCTCCCCCTTCAGGTTTATCCTCACCCTGCAGCCACCGATCTGGTAATCATCAAGCTCGCACTCGGTGGG
>CAZIIE010000223.1:0-2487 GCA_964539375.1 uncultured Nitrospirota bacterium
TCAAAGGGGCGGAGCCCCTTTGAGTAACCAACGAAAATCTACTATTTTCGGGGTCTGGGGGCGAAGCCCCCAGAGTAAACCCTCAGACTTCTTGAACATCCTCTTTGTTTATGCTCATTTTATCACATATCGGATGAAATTACCGAAAAATATTATGTTATTATATCCCGATGCATGGTGGAAATATTTATCAGCTTGCCGAAGAGCTTGGATGCCCTGAAAGAAAGATAATAGATTTTAGTGCCTCCATAAACCCTCTTGGTGTTTCTAAAAAGGTTAAGGCTGAGATAAGAAAACACCTTAAATACCTCCATAACTACCCAGACCCTGAATGTAAAAGGCTTATCAGGCACATTGCAAAAAGGGTTGAGCTTCCTGAAGAGGCACTTATGGCTGGTAACGGTAGTACTGAATTTATATACCTTATTCCCCTTGTTTTCAACCCAGAGGTGGTTTTAATACCTGCTCCAACCTTTTCAGAGTATGAAAGGGCATTGAGGCTCCGTAGCAGGGCAAGGGTTGAGTATTTCAAGCTTGAAAGCAATGAGTCCTTCAGGCTTGACACAGTGTCTTTTATCAGAGCTTCCTCAGGGAAGGATTTAGTATATCTATGTAATCCAAACAATCCAACAGCTCAGGAGCTAAAGAGGGAGGAAGTCCTCCAGATTGCCAGTGCCTGTAGGGACACAAAAACCTTTTTAATAGTTGATGAAGCCTTTATTGATTTCATGCCCGAACACTCAGTAATAAAGGAGGTGCTTACAAATCCCTATCTGATTGTGTTGAGGTCTCTTACCAAGTTTTATGCACTCACAGGGCTCAGGATTGGTTTTATTGCAGCCCATCCAGATGTTATCAGGAGATTTCGCAATCACAAAGAGCCCTGGACTGTAAACAACCTTGCCCAGCGAGCGGCAGTTGTGGCCTTAAAGGACAGTCATTACAGAAGGGAAACCTTCAGGGTTATAAAAGAGGAAAAAGGGTTTCTTGAAAGGGAACTTAAAAGGCTTGAAATAAAATATTATCCCTCGGCTGTGAATTTTTATCTTTTAGAGCATTCTGAATCCAGAAACATCATCGCTGAAATGAAAAAAAGGGGAATTCTTATAAGGGACTGTGGTAACTTTGAAGGCCTTAACAGTAGGTTTATGCGTATCGCTGTTAAAGGCCACAGGGAAAACGCCATCCTAATTAAGGAACTAAAAGCCTTTTTTCAAAAAATCCTATAGATTTTTTCTAAAGGTTTTATTTTACAACCTATGTGAGTATGAGGAAAATAATTCAACACTATTTCCCTCTAACTTATACTTAAAATCAATAAATCTTCCTATCACCCATAGATTTGTTTTAAGATGTTCAGTAATTTTTGCTGTGCTGAAAATCCATCTTCCTCCAATTAAGGCAATATAAGGTAGTATCTGGTCAGAAAGGTAAGGGTCAAGACAGGCATTACTTTTAATATATTCAACAAGTTTCCATGCTGCCTCCTCCCCTACCCTCTCTGCCCTTTTTCCCTTCGCACCAAGGGAGGAAAATCCAGAAGTAACATTATTAGCCACAGTCTTTAAAAAAATATAAGTACCCTTACCAGGGGAAGACACAGCTTTGCACTCTATCTCAGGGGTAATTCCAGCTGAACCAAGAACAGACTCAGCCCTTTGCTTCTGTCTTTCAGCAATTTCTAAAGAAAGTCCACCAACGGCTGAAGTACCATAAACTCCCATGATTTTACCTCTTTCGGTTAGCTCTAATCTCCTGACTTCACCCATTGGTTTTATCTCTACCTTAACTCTTCCTCCACCTTCAGGATAAAAACCATAAGAAAAAATGTCTGACCTCACATCAAAGCCTATCCTTTTAAGCATGAAAAGGAAAACCTCGTTAAAATAATCAAAGGTAGGACTAAAGGGCACATGGGTTCCACCGGTCACCTCAACCGTTGATTGCTCCCCTTGGAAGATTAAGACCGGAAGCACTGATTGAAGAAAGAGCGTTATCGAACCAGCGGTGCCAATGTTGAAACTATAGTTACCAGGAACACACCTTTTTGGAAAAAAATAAAGTTCTTCTGACCCCTTTGCGTCTCCCTCTACATCAGCACTGGTTATTTCTTTTAATGCCCTAACACACATAAGATGCTGAGCCATGAGCCCTGGTCTTTTGCGTCTCTTTCTTATATTGTAAAGATGAATCGGTTGTTGTAGAATGGAGGATAAAGCAAGAGATGTTCTTAATATCTGCCCCCCACCCTCACCATAACTGCCATCAATATGAATCATATCAAGTCATTTCCCCATGAGCCTTAGTTCCACTTCGTAAGTGGAACTATCGCAATGGGGTGCGTATGGGAAGGATAAAAACTAACGCTCAACACCCCATATCCTCACCATCATCCCACAGGTCTTCCTCATCTTCCTCATCTACCCTTTCAGGGCTATTAGAATAAAGGTCGTCTACATTCAATCTGCGATGATTTTTTATCTTTTG
>CAZIIE010000224.1:0-2481 GCA_964539375.1 uncultured Nitrospirota bacterium
CTTATTCTGGAAAAACTCCTTGATACCACCCTGTCACACTGAAAAGGTCTCAGCATACCCTGGAATATGAACCCTTTTGGCGAGCCTCTCAGACTGAACAGTCCTTTTGAATGCACCCTTTGGTCCATCCTCACCATGAACCAGAAAAAGTTCCCTGAGTCCGACACAGCCCCTGAGCCACTGAAGAAGTATATCCCTGTCAGCGTGAGAGGAAAAGCCACCTATTGTGTGAACACTTGCATTTACCCTGTAAGTGTCTCCAAAGATCTTAACCTTCTTTGCTCCATCAACAATCTTTCTACCAAGGGTTCCCTCTGCCTGATAACCCACAAAGACCACCGCACATTCCTTTCGCCAGATATTATGCTTCAGATGATGTTTTATCCTTCCACCTGTGCACATACCAGAGCCGGCAATCACTATGGCATGACTTTTTACGAAGTTTATCTTCTTTGAATCCTCTGGCTCTCGGGTAACTTCAAGTCCTGGAAAAGTAAAGGGGTCTTCGCCTCTCTGAATAAGCCCTGCGGTCTCCTCATCAAAACAGTCAGGATGCCGTCTCATAATGTCAGTAACAGAGATGCCCATCGGGCTGTCAAGATAGACCTTACAGGTAGGTATCTCCTGTCGCTTTATCAGCCCTCTCAGCACAAAAAGCAGGTCCTGTGCCCTCTCCACTGCAAAGGCAGGTATAAGGACATTTCCACCCCTTCTGCATACTGTATTAATCACCTCCTTCAGCTCCTCAACCGATTCTTCAAAACCCCTGTGCGTTCGGTCTGCATAGGTGGTTTCCATTATCACTGTGTCTGCTCCATCAGGCATCCAGGGGTCACGGATGATGGGTTTATTTCTGTTCCCTATGTCACCAGAAAAGATAATTCTTCCCTCGCCCTTTATATCCAGGAGCACCGAGGATGCACCGAGGATATGTCCTGCATCTTTAAAGGTAATGGTTACCCTGTTGTTAAGCCTTAAAGGTTCGTTATATCTGGGTGTTTTATTGAATAACCTTATGGCATCAAGGGCATCAAGGGTTGTATAAAGGGGTGGCACAGGTTTTTCGCCCCTTCTCAGTAATATCTTCCTCCAGTGTTCGTAATCCTCCTCCTGCAGTCGTGCAGAATCCATCAAAACCACCTTTGCAATGTCATAGGTGCCAGGGGTGCATATAATGGAGCCTCTAAAGCCTCTTTTAACCAGAAGTGGAACCCTTCCCGTGTGGTCAAGATGCCCGTGGGTTAGTATGAGATAGTCAATAGCAGAAGGGTCAAAATCAAAGGGGGCATGGTTCAGTTTCTCCCACCTCTCATCTCCCTGAAACATACCACAGTCAACAAGTATCCTGAGCCCTCCTGTTTCAAGGAGAAAGCAGGAGCCTGTGACTGTTTCAACGCCTCCGTAAAAGCTGAGTTCTGTCATCTTTACAGGATATACAGATAATATCTTACCACAAATAATCCTCTCCAGGTTCAGATAAATCGGTAGCACCAGGGGGATTGGTATTTATACAGGACGGAAGGTGCTTTTAGAAGGTTATTTTCTCTGGAGGCGGCGGCCGGATTCGAACCGGCGAATAAAGGTTTTGCAGACCTCTCCCTTAGCCACTTGGGTACGCCGCCCTATATACTGACGGAGGATGGGCTGTCTCTTTTAATGGAGCGGGCGACGGGATTCGAACCCGCGACCCCGACCTTGGCAAGGTCGTGCTCTACCAGCTGAGCTACGCCCGCATATTTATACAAAAATGTTATACGCCCTTTTTTAACCCACTAATTAATCCTTGTATCAGGGTCACAAGAGTCAAGCACACGTGAGAGGCAGTCGTTGTCTTTCTTTATCTGTTCAAGCTGGGCAATTCGGAACTCAAGCTGAGCTATCTTATCGTTAAGGGTTTTTTCTATATGACTAATTTTAGTCTCAAAGTACTTCCTTAACGATTCCATCTCACGCTCAAGGGCATGGAAGCGTCTTTTGTAATAAATTCTGTCAAACTTTTCTCTGAGCACTCCTATTACCCCAGGGATAAGTTTCATCATATATTGATAACATATTGCCTGAAAATAAGTCAAATAGAGGGGTATCAGGCAAGGAGTTTTTCTTGCACAAGCTCTGCACATTTTCTGAAATCTATCTTACCGCTTCCCATCTTTGGCAGGTCTTCTATCACAAGGAATTCCCTTGGAAGTGCAATGTTGGGCAGTTCTTTGGACATCTCCTTTAATACCTTTTTCTCATTGATTTCCCTTGTGATTGCTGCTATTATCCTGGCACCCTTTTTTGCATCAGGCACATCAACCACACAGCACTCAACCCCTTCAGGCAGCAATCGCTGAAGCACATCCTCCACCCTTACAAGGGAGACCATCTCCCCTCCGATCTTTACAAACCTCTTCAATCTACCGGCATGCCAGAGGAAACCATCCTCGTCAAGATAACCCATATCACCTGTGTCGTACCAGCCCTGTCTTATTCTCATTG
>CAZIIE010000225.1:0-2478 GCA_964539375.1 uncultured Nitrospirota bacterium
ATGAAGATGTGCTCTGTACCCATGAAATTGAAGACAATAGTATTGACTTGATAGTTACTTCCCCACCTTACAATGTTGACATCAAATATAACACCCACAATGATAAACTATCATACAATGACTACCTTGAATTCTGTAGGAAGTGGCTGACAAGGTGTTTCGGGTGGTTAAAGGAAGATGGAAGATTTTGTCTTAACATTCCACTTGATAAAAACAAGGGGGGACAACAGAGTGTAGGAGCAGATCTTACAACAATCGCCAAACAGATAGGCTTTAAATATCATTCTACAATTGTCTGGAACGAGGGAAACATTTCAAGGAGGACTGCCTGGGGTTCATGGCTGAGTGCATCAGCACCGTATGTGATCGCACCGGTTGAATTAATCGTTGTTTTATACAAAAAGCGATGGAAAAAAACAAGTGGAAGTAAAAAGTCTGATATAACCAGAGAAGAATTCATGGAATGGACAAATGGATTATGGACTTTCTCTGGAGAAAGTAAGAAAAAAATAGGTCATCCAGCTCCTTTCCCGATAGAACTTCCAAAAAGATGCATAAAACTTTTTTCTTTTGTAGGAGACACTGTCCTTGACCCTTTTATGGGAAGTGGAACAACCCTCATTGCTGCATACCAACTTAGAAGAAAAGGCATAGGTATTGAGATTGATAAGAATTACTGTGAAATTGCAATGAAAAGACTTATTAATGAGGCACGAATTAAAGAAGAAAGATTGTTTGTGGGGGTTTAGTGATTGTCAGAAAGAAAAAAGAAAACCATAGGAGAATTAATAATGGAATATTTTAAAATGCATCCAAAAGAGGATATACCTCATGGACCTGTTGTTGACTGGGTAACAGCAGAATGGTTAAAAGAACATGATACTCCTCCGAGGGACCCATGGAGAGCAATAAGAAAATTGCATCAGGAAGGCAAATTGATTAAGGTTAAAAAAGGCATTTATAAATATGATCCTGACTATGTTATCAATAAAGAAGTATGGGATTTTCCTCCGAAAGTAAAAGAAGAAATATTAAGAAGAGACAATTATAGGTGTGTAGTTTGTGGGAGGGGCAAAGCAGAAGGGGTTGAGCTGGTAGTAGATCATATTAAGCCCAAGGATAAAGGAGGGAAAAACACTATTGACAATGGTCAGACTTTATGTATGGAACATAATCTTCTAAAAAAGAATTATTCTCAGACTGAAGCAGGTAAAAGATACTTCATCAAAATATACGAAAAAGCTTTAGCAAAGAAAGATGAAAGAATGATAAAGTTTTGTAAAGCTGTTTTTGATGCCTATGATGAATACGGAATAAATGGCCATATCCCAAGACCTAATGGTAAAAAACATGAAAAATAATAGGCTAACGAATCGATCTATTTAACCGAAAACATTGTCGGGTTTCTGCTGGTGAGTTTAGATGTTATGGAGAAAGAAGCCTTTTTATATGAGCAGACAGGGGATAAAAAAGTAAGGTGCCATCTATGCTGTCACCGTTGCAGCATTGCCGAGGGGAAAAGGGGAATCTGCGGTGTCAGGGAAAACCGTGAAGGAAGACTTTACAGCCTTGTCTATGGCAAGGTGGTAGCAAGGCATGTTGACCCCATTGAGAAAAAGCCCCTTTTTCACTTTCAGCCCGGCTCCAGATCCTATTCCATCTCCACCGTTGGTTGCAACTTCAGATGCCTTCATTGCCAGAACTGGGAAATATCCCAGTATCCCCGCCTTTACAAAGAAATAACAGGCATAGAGATGAGCCCTGAAGATGTGGTAAAGGAGGCATTAAGGTATAACTGTCAGAGCATATCCTATACCTACACAGAACCGACCATTTACATGGAATTTGCCTATGATTGCGCCCGTCTTGCAAAGGAAAGGGGTCTTAAGAATGTTTTTGTAAGTAATGGATTCATGACAGACAGGGCGATTGAAAAAATTGCCCCTTACCTTGATGCAAACAATATTGACCTCAAAGGCGATGATGACTTTTACAAAAAAATAGCTGGCGCAAGGCTTCAGTGTGTGCTTGATACGATCAGGGATATGAAACAGAGGGGTATATGGGTTGAGGTTACCACCCTTATAATACCCGGTTTGAACGACTCTGAAGAGTTCCTGAAATGGGCGGCCGATTACATTGTGTCTATCAGTGATGAGATACCCTGGCATGTAACCCAGTTTTACCCCACCTATAAACTGACAGACCGGGGTAGAACCCCTATATCAACTTTGCGAAAGGCTCGCCAGATTGGGCTTAAGGCTGGCCTGAAGTATGTCTACGAGGGAAATGTGCCTGGCGAGGGAGGAGAAAACACCTACTGCCCCAGATGTGGTGAGGTGGTAATAGAAAGGTTTGGGTTTTCTCTTACCAATGTAAATATTAAAAACGGAAAGTGTACTTTCTGTGGTGAGACAATAGATGGTGTTGATATGCCATAATGAAAACGCTCCCTGCGACGAAGCACAGAGAGCGTTT
>CAZIIE010000226.1:0-2474 GCA_964539375.1 uncultured Nitrospirota bacterium
GTTTAGAAATTAGAAATTAAAGATTAGAATTTTTATTTTGATGCTCTGTGTTTCTGTGGTTTTGTAGTTATTTAGAAAATCAGGATTTGGAATTTATTGCGAAATATTTGAAAGGCAGGTGACAGGGATTATGTATGAATTAATGATTGAGACTACCTTTTCTGCTGCCCATCAACTTAGGGGTTATAAGGGCAAATGTGAGGAACTGCACGGGCATAACTGGAAGGTTCAGGTTCATGTAACTGCCTCTAAACTGAATGAAATAGATATAGCCATTGACTTTCACGACCTGAAAGCCTACACTAACGAACTGGTAAGCCAGCTTGACCACTCTATGCTTAACGATATATTTCCCTTTACAGAGATAAATCCCTCTTCTGAAAACATAGCCCGCTGGCTATTTGAATCATTAAAGAAGAAGGTGAACACCGACCATGTTAAGCTGTCAGCTGTAACGGTCTGGGAATCTGACACAGCATCGGCAACCTACTATGAGGATTGAAAGAGAGTTTTTACAGGATATTATTAAGGAAGCCACAACTGTATCAGCCACAAAGGCTGAGGTGTTTGCCCTCTATTCAAAAACACTGAACATAGAGGTCAAAGACCAGGATGTTGAAAACCTTGATGTATCTGAAAGCACTGGTTATGCCGTAAGGGTTATAAAGGACAGCCGTCCTGGTTTTGCCTACTCTACTGAGCCTGAAAGGTACAAAGAGGTTGTTAAGGAGGCAATCAAGACCGCTGGTCTGACCTCAGAAGACCCCTTTTGTGATATTCCACCACCAGCCGAAATTAAAGGGGTTAAAACCTTTGACAAAAATATCTCCAGCTTGAACCAGGAAAGGGCAATACAGCTCGTTATGGAGATAGAAAGGGCTGCCCTTGGCTCTGACAAAAGGGTGAAAAGGGTGAGAAAGGCTGGTGGAACATTCACAGAGTCTGAGATATACATTGTTAATACCGAAGGGATTAACAGTTCATTTAAAGCCACATCCTGCACTGCCCATATAACCGTGGCTGCAGAGGAGGCTGGACAGGCTCAGATGGGATGGGGTTATCAGGGAAGCCGCAGACTTTCTGACATAGACTTTTCAGAGGTTGGGAAAGAGGCAGCCCAGAGGGCTGTTAGCCTTCTCGGAGCTAAAAAGGCAAAAACCTGTAAGGCCCAGATAATTCTGGACCCAGCCGTAGCCTCGGAATTTCTGAGTGTGCTTTCCTCATCCTTTTCGGCTGATAATGTCCAGAAGGGTAAATCCCTTCTTATGAACAGGCTTGATAAGAGGGTATTTTCAGACAGGGTAAACATAATTGACAATGCACTGCTTGAATACCACCTGGGGAGCCGCCCCTTTGACGCAGAGGGTGTGGCAAGCAGAAGGAATGTTCTTGTAAAAGAAGGCATACTTACAGGATACCTGCATAACCTTTACACAGCTAAAAAGGGAAATACCAGTTCTACTGCCAATGCAACAAGGGCAGGAATCTTCAGCCCCCCTTCTGTGGGTGTGTCAAATCTTTATATTGAGGCCTCTTCTGAGGAATACACCTATAGTCTTGAAGAGCTCATAAAGGAGGTCTCCCAGGGTATTCTGGTAACAGAGGCAATGGGTGTCCATACTGCAAATCCTATAACTGGAGAGTTTTCCTTTGGTATAACAGGGCTCTGGATTGAAAAGGGAGAGATCCTCTACCCTGTTAAGGAGGCCGCCCTTTCAGGCAATATGCTTGAGCTGTTCAGTCGTGTAGTAGGGGTTGGTAAAGATATAAGGTTCTATGGTAAAATTGGCTCTCCCCATCTTCTGATTGAAGAGGGGGATGTAAGTGCATAGAAAGATAAATTCTAAGCACTAAATTCGAAATTCTAAAAATATTAGTAATTGGTTGTGTAGTGTATTAGTAAAGGAATGAAACGGTAAAAGGCGTTTTTTGCTTTCATTGAGTTGATAGCGTTTATAATGTTGATAGAAAGTTTAAAAAATTAAGATTTCAGATTTAGGATTTAGGGTTTGTTTAGAAATTAGAGTTTTTATTCTCTGTGGTCTCTCGGGTTTTGTAACTATTTGAAAAATTGGAAAATTGATATTTGGAATTTGTTTAGAGTTTAGGATTTAGAGATTAGAATTTATTTTTTAAATTCTGGAGGTTGGGATGGATTACTTCTTTACAGAAGAACAGCAGATGATACGGGACCTTGCAAGACAGATTGCTGAAGAAAAGGTTGTGCCCGTAAGGGCTGAGCTTGATGAGAAAGAGGAATTTCCCACCGAGATAATGAAGGTACTTGCCCAGTCTGATATGTTCGGGATATTCATTCCCGAGGAATATGGTGGTCTCGGTATGGGAGCACTGGAGCTCTGCATTGCCGTTGAGGAGTTAAGCAGGGCCTGTCTCGGTGTGTCAACCAGTTACGCTGCTAATGCCCTTGGCACCTATCCGCTTCTGCTTTTCGGAACCGAGGAGCAGAAAAAGAA
>CAZIIE010000227.1:0-2449 GCA_964539375.1 uncultured Nitrospirota bacterium
ACACTACTCCCTTTTCCCTATCGCCTTTAACCTATAGCCTATCGCCTATAGCCTGTTTCACCCCTTCACCCCTTCACCAATTCACCACTATACCACTATACCACTACACCAATACACCAACTTAAAACTCCGTCCTGTAATTAGGTGCTTCCTTTGTTATGGTTACATCGTGGACATGGCTTTCTCTGAGACCAGCGTTAGTAATCTGGATAAAACGAGCCTTTTTGCGGAGCTCCTCAAGATTCTTACATCCACAGTATCCCATACCTGAGCGAAGTCCACCAACGAGTTGATGAACACTATAGGCAAGGGGACCTTTGTAGGGCACCCTGCCTTCTATGCCCTCTGGAACGAGCTTTGATGTCTCCACACCTTCCTGCCCATAACGGTCCCTGGCACCCTGTGCCATTGCCCCAAGAGAGCCCATGCCACGGTAGACCTTGTAGCTTCTACCCTGATAGAGTATGGTCTCCCCAGGAGATTCATCGGTGCCTGCAAAGAGGCTTCCAATCATCACAGAGTGTGCCCCTGCGGCAATTGCCTTGGTAATGTCACCGGAGAACTTTATACCACCATCAGCTATAACAGGTATCTTATGTCTTTTGGCTACCTGATAACAGGCCTTAATGGCAGTAAGCTGTGGAACCCCAGCACCAGCCACCACCCTTGTGGTGCAGATTGAACCAGGTCCGATGCCAACCTTGATGGCATCAGCGCCTGCCTTGATAAGGTCTTCTGCTCCCTCCTTTGTTGCCACATTTCCAGCGATTACATCTATATCAAACCTCTTCTTGAGTTCTTTAAGGGTCTTAATCACTGCATTGCTATGTCCATGGGCTGTGTCAATGGCAATAACATCAACTCCTGCCTCAATCAGAGCTGCTGCCCTTTCAATTGCCTCAGGCCCTACACCGATAGCAGCTCCCACTCTCAGACGGCCAACCTCGTCTTTACAGGCATTGGGGTATTTTTTCCTCTTTTCAATATCCTTAATGGTGATTAGCCCCTTCAGGTTCATATCCTTGTCAACGATGGGGAGCTTTTCAATTTTATATTTATGAAGTATCTCCTTTGCATCTTCAAGGGAAATTCCCTCATTGGCTGTAATCAGGTTCTTTCTGGTCATGACATCTTTTACTTTTCTGTCAAGATTTGTCTCAAAACGGAGGTCTCTGTTTGTGAGGATGCCCACGAGCTTACCCTTAACTGTTACAGGAACACCTGATATCTTGTAATGGGCCATTATCTCGGTTGCCTTTCTGATTGGCTCCTCTGGCCCAATGGTGATGGGGTCAATAATCATGCCGCTTTCGGATTTTTTTACCTTGTCAACCTCAAGAACCTGTTTTTCGATTGGCATTGCCCTGTGGATAATTCCAATACCTCCTTCACGGGCAAGGGCAATAGCAAGGGCTGCCTCGGTAACCGTATCCATGGCAGCACTAACAATGGGAATATTCATCTTAATGTGTCTTGTTAGAAGGGTCGTTACATCAACCTCCTTTGGGACCACATCAGATTTTGCTGGTAAAAGTAAAACATCATCAAAGGTTAAACCTAAAGGGATGTTGTCCTGTAACATGGGCACCTCTTTTCTGATATTTTTTGTAGGGTTATAAAAATTGAAGCCAGAACAAATATTAAATAAAATTTTAACATTAATATAATAACTAAAGCAAATTTCATAAAGGTTAGGTTGAATTTGATGGGTAAAAGTAGTAAACTAATTTTACCAAAAAAGGGGGTAAAGATGTTAGAGGCAATCAGGAAAAGAAGAAGTATTCGTAATTACCAGAGCAGAGAGGTAGAAGAGGATAAACTCAAAGAGATTCTTAAGGCAGCAATGTTTTCTCCCACTGCCTGGGGTAAAAGACCCTGGGAGTTCATTATAGTAAAAGAGCAGAAGACAAAGGAGGCTCTTTCTGAGACAACCCCCTATGCTGGCTTTGTCAAGGATGCCCCTCTGGTAATAGTTATCATTTACGATGTTACCAGGGGTAGAAGGTTTAAGGAAGACTCCTCTATCTGTGCTGAGCACATTCACTTAGAGGCTGTGAACCAGGGGCTTGGCAGTTGTTTTGTCCAGGTTGCAGACAGCGATGGTCCCCATGGACCTGCTGAGAACTATGTAAAGCAACTTTTAGGCATTCCTGAAAACTACAGGGTTCAATGTATGATGCCAATAGGATATCCTGAAAAGGAACTGCCCGAACACAGTGATGATGAGTACGATGAATCAAAGATACACCACGGTAAGTTTTCATCTTAAGGAGACATAGATTTTTAAAAAATCAAGTGCTTTTATCTTTTAAACATTTTTGTAAATTTTCTTTGCACAGCTCGGGCTGCACACCACACAGCAAACTTATGCCGATGTTCAAAAAGTGTGTATGTCATTTTATTTAAGAGTAACGCCAATTTCTGCGGAGGCTCTTGCCGTCCGCAGGAA
>CAZIIE010000228.1:0-2449 GCA_964539375.1 uncultured Nitrospirota bacterium
TTAATAATACCACAAATTATTTCGTCATATCCCTGAGCTTGGCATATTTCAGGTATATCCCGAGGGCCTTCACAAAGGCAACATTGAGACCCTCAAGGCCATCTAAAAAGCCAAGCCTGAGTATATAATCTCTTATGAAAAAAGAAAGAAAGTGCATAACAGGGCTTAAGGGGCCACACCGCCTGCCAGCCTGATAGAGTTCTTCTGCAGAGAGGCTGGAATATTTGTTTATTTTGTCTATAAGTGAGGAAAGGTCCCGAAAGGTATAATGTAGTAAAGGCTCTTTGAGCCTCCCACAGTGGCCTTCAACAATCACCTTTTCATGAACCCTTGATGGGCTGAACCTGCCAGAGCCCCTTCTGAAAAGCCTCAACACATAATCAGGATATTGCCCTCCGTGCCTTAGCCACTTTTCTTTGTATAGGTTTTTTCTCGGGATGTAAAAGCCTGCCTTATCAGTACTCCCTATCACTGACTTTATCTCACTTGCAAGCTCAGGGGTAACCACCTCGTCGGCATCAATGCTTAAAACCCACTCACCCTGAGCCTTTTCAAGGGCGGATTGTTTTTGAGGGCCGTAGCCTTTCCAGTCCTCTATGAAAATTCTGTCAGTGTATTTTTGGGCTATCTCAACCGTGTTATCCGTACTTTTTGAGTCAACCAACACTATCTCATCACACCAGTTAAGGCTCTTAAGACAGCGTGCAATCCTTCGGGATTCATTAAATGTTATAATTATTGCTGATATTTTTTGCATTTAAAATAATAACATTTCAGGGAGTTAAGGTGAAAAGGGGCATACCTGTATTAATGTATCATCATGTAAATCCAAGGGGAAATTTTATTAATGTCACCCCCGAGAGGTTTGAAAAACAGATGGAGTATCTGGCAAAAAGGGGATACAAAACATTAAATACCAAAGAACTCTATGAAATTTTACACTCCGGACGGGAGATTGACCATAAGACCCTGATGATTACCTTTGATGATGGATGGCTTGACAACTACCTGTTTGCCTTTCCCATATTAAAAAAATACTCTTTAAAGGCGGTTATATTTGTTGTGACGTCCTGGATAAAAGAAAGGGGCATAAGAAAAGAGCGGATTGAGCTTCCTTCTCACAGAGAATGCGTTGAGCTTGTTAAAGAGGGTAGGGCAGGGGAGGTAATGCTTTCATGGGATGAAATAAGACAGATGGAAGCATCAGGCCTTGTTGACATACAGTCGCACACCCACTCCCATAGGCGATGGAAAAAAGAGATGAATGAAGTGGAGCAGAAAGAGTTTTTGATGAAGGATTTAAGCATTTCAAAAAAGACGATAGAAGACCGTCTTGGTAAAACCTGCAATGCCCTATGCTGGCCCTGGGGTGACAATAGCGAGCTTTCAAGGGAGATAGCCCTCAAGGCAGGCTACAGGATGCTTTTTACAACTGAAAAGGGCACAAATCACACAGCTGCTGACCTTTTAGGTATAAAAAGGGTTGTTATTGGGAACATAGGGGTTCAGAGCCTGGGTAAAAAGCTTTTTATACATAGCAGACCGTTGATTAGTAAGCTTTATCTCAGGATTTTTGGCTGATTACGGATTTATAAAGCCTGAGGGTCTCTTCAATATGCCTATTAAAGGAAAACCTCTCGGCAAGGCTTCTTGCATTTTCTGACATCTGTTTAAGTATGGTCTCATCCATGATTTGTTCAATATAGGTTTTAAGGGTCTCTGTATCTTCAGGGTTATTGAGCACAAAGCCCTCTTTACCGTCTGTTATTATCTCAGCAGCTCCACTTAAAGCTGTGGTAATAACTGGCAGCCCGGAGGCAAGGGCCTCAAGATGAACATTACCAAAGGGTTCGTATAAAGTGGGGAAGGCAAAGATATCAGCCGATGCATAAAATCTCTCAATATTTTTCTGGGGCCCACAGAAGATAACCTGTTGTCTTTTTATCAGTTTCCTTAGTTTTTCCGGTCTTCCTTTGCCAGCTACCATTAGTGTCAGAGGCTCTTTAATCTGCTCAATTGCCTTTATTAAGTAAGAAAGTCCCTTTCTTTCAAAGCCTGAACCAACAAATAATATCACAATACGGTCCTGCGGGATGCCATAAGTCTCTCTTACTTCATTTCTATAGCGTTTTTTGTTTTCTGGATGAAACCTTTCAAGGTCAACTGCATTGTATATGACATCAATTAATTTTTCATCAACCCCGTAGTGCTCAATTATATTTTCTTTGACCAGATTGGAGATAGCAATAACCCTCTTAAATCTCTTTTCCTTGAAGATCTTCTTCTCCAGTGTAAGTATCAGCCAGTGATAGGGGTTCAAATAGGTAGATATTCTGGTAGAAAGTGGTGCCCTTTTTAGCCTCTGTCTGAGCCACTCCCTGTGGCAGCCATCACCTGCACGGTAGATGTCCTGTAGAAGGGTCTTGTCATGGCTCTGGATAATATCAAA
>CAZIIE010000229.1:0-2442 GCA_964539375.1 uncultured Nitrospirota bacterium
GCCCCTCAAAGTTTTCCTGGTTTGACAAGAAATGACCCCTGAGGGGTAATATATTTGTATTATGAAGATTGCCTATTTTGATTGCTTTTCCGGTATAAGCGGTGATATGTGCCTTGGCGCGCTTGTGGATGCAGGCCTGAGGCTTGAGGATTTAAAGAAACACATCAGTAGGCTTGGCCTCAAAGGTTACAATTTATCACAGAAAAGGGTTGAGCGTTCTGGCATTACAGCCACAATGGTCAATGTAGGCATAAAAGAAAAGGGAAAAAGCCGAAGGTTTGGCGATGTAAGGGCAATTATAGAGGGTTCTAAACTTGATGAGGAAGTCAAGAAACAGTCGCTGAAAATCTTTGAACTAATATTCAATGCTGAAGCAAAGGTTCACGGAAGGCCTGCTGAAGAGATTCATCTTCATGAACTGTCAGCCCTTGACTGTATAATTGACATTGTTGGTACCATTTCAGGTTTAAGAGAGCTTGGCATCCAGGAGGTCTTTTCATCGGCAGTAAACCTTGGTTCAGGCATTGTTAAAACCTCCCATGGATTACTGCCTGTGCCTGCACCTGCCACAGGGGAAATACTAAAGGGAGTGCCTGTTTATGGAGACAGCTCTTCCGTTGAGCTTACCACCCCAACAGGCGCAGCCCTTATCAAGGGGCTTGCAACTGCCTTCGGTCCTTTGCCAGAGATGGTCCTTACCTCCACTGGATACGGAGCTGGCAGAAAGGAGCTTGAAGGAAGACCTAATGTTCTAAGGCTTTTAATAGGTGAGAAGAGTCTTAACCCCTCGGAGGAAAGGGTAATCGAGATACAGACCAATATTGATGATATGAACCCCCAGGTTTGTGAGTATCTCATGGAGAGGCTATACGCTGAAGGTGCGCTGGAGGTCTTCTTCAGTCAGATAATAATGAAGAAGTCACGGCCTGGTTTTGTTATCACAGTGCTTTCACCTGTTGACAGGTTTCCTGTCCTGAGAGATATGCTCCTTAGAGAGACCTCAACCATTGGGGTAAGATTTAAAGAGTTAAACAGGTCCTGTTTAAAGAGAGAGACTATCAGGATTAAGACCCCTTACGGCAATGTGCGTTTTAAGATAGCCCATCTTGACAAGGGTCTCAGGATAACACCCGAGTATGAAGACTGTAAGGAGATTGCAAAGAAACAGGGGATACCGCTGGTGGAACTCCTTGATATACTTAAGGCTACGGGGAAAGAGCTTGAAAAGGAGCTTATTAAAAAATGTTAAAATTATTTTGAAAAAAAAGTTTCGGAGGAGAGATGGCTCAGATTAAGGCTGATCAGGTAATAGATATTAAAGGGCTAAACTGTCCTTTACCGGTTCTTAAAACCAAGAGGGCCCTTGATTTCCTTAAACCAGGACAGATTCTAAAGGTGGTAGCCACTGACCCGGCTGTGAAAAAGGACATCCCTGCCCTCCTTGAAAGACTTGGCGATGAGCTATTGAGCACTGAAGAGCAGGAAGGAGAGGTTGTCTTTTACATAAAGAAGAAAAAAGAGGAAGATTAATTCTTCCTTATTCTGGCAATAAAAAATCCCCAGGAATCAACATAATGGGGATATAGCCTCCCTGTATTAAGGAGTTCCCTGCTAAAGGCCATTCCCTTCCAATAGTTTACCCCCTCAACAAGCCTTATCCCTTTAATGGAAAAGGGCTCCAGCTCTGCCTCGGGCCGGTTTTTCAGGAGGAAATCCACCACAGCCTCGTTTTCATAGGGTGAATAAGTACAGGTTGAATAGACAAGCACACCACCCTTTTTAAGCAGGTCAAAGCCCCTTAAAATCATTTGCTTCTGATAAACCGCCATCCTCTGGGATGCCTTCTCACTGTGTTCCTGCATCTTCTTCAACTCATCCTTTCTCATAATCCTTCTGTACCTTCCCTCCCCTGTGCAGGGAGCATCAAGAAGAACCCTATCAAACCTCAGAGGAGACCCGTCTGGCATCTTTGTGGGAAAATTCTGTGCCTGATAGCTGGTAATGATGGTGGAGGTCACCCCGAGCCGTTCAAGCTGAAATTTGAGAATGGAAAGCCGCTTCCTGTTAAGTTCATTTGCAAATATAACCGCCCTGTTAGCCGTAAGCTGGGCTATCTGGGATGTCTTGCTCCCTGGTGAGGCACACATATCAAGGATGAGCTCTCCCTCTCTGGGCTCAAGCACAACCGGTGGGAGCATGGAGCTTAACCCCTGAAGATGGTAATGGCCAAGAAAATATTCAAGGGTTGCCCCAGGTGTGGAAAGGTTGTAAAAGGAATAGGCACTGTCCAATGAAAGAGGCTTCAATAGACAGCCATACCTTGAAAGCCTCTCCTTCAATTGCTTATCAGTGGTCTTCAGGGTATTGACCCTTAGATGGGAAGGATGGGGTCTTTCAAGGGCCTTTATGAACGCATCAAACTCGGGTATCAGGTCCCTGTAT
>CAZIIE010000230.1:0-2437 GCA_964539375.1 uncultured Nitrospirota bacterium
TTTTGCCTCTTCCCGAGAATGACCCTCGCAGAAGAAGACCCGACATAACACTGGCTAAAGAAAGGCTTGGCTGGGAGCCTAAGACACCGCTTAGAGAGGGTCTGTTAAAAACCATAGAATACTTCAGGGGGATTATGGATGAAAAGACCAAAGATACTCACCTTCAACTGGCATGAAGCCTACATATATCTTCTTTCTAAAACGGGTTTTGATTTTGATGTAGTTCAGATGTGGAAAGGGGGAAGGTATGGATGGATTAGGGAGTTCAGGCCTGTCCCTGAAAACTGTAACTTGATTGCCGAGGAGGAGGCCTTAGAAAATCTTCAGCAGGGAAAATATCAGGCGGTGCTCTGTCATAATGTTCATGACTTTACAAAGGTGTCAGAACTGCCAGTAAAAAAAATCATTATCCATCATAATAACTTTGCAGTTGAGACAGGCATTATTGATAAAAACAAAAAGGCTGAAACCCTTGAGAAACTAAGAGAGATTTACAGTAATACTGACAACCTCACCCTGGTGTTCATCTCAGAGATGAAGAAAAAGGACTGGGGATTTGATGGGGAGATTATCCTTCCAGGTATTGACCTTGACGAATATCATGGCTACAGGGGGGATATCTGCAAGGCACTAAGGGTGGGGAACGGGCTTAAAGAGCGTGATGCCATGCTGGGGTATTCCATTCAGGAAAGAATACTTAATGGTCTTCCCTCCACAGTGCTTGGCCTGAACCCATCAATTAAGGAGGCCATTCTTCCTGATAGCTGGGATGAGTACAGGGAATATCTTAGGTCTCACAGGGTTTACCTCAATACAACGGTATACCCCTATGAGGATGGATATAATCTTGCAATGCTTGAGGCCATGGCAACAGGAATGCCAGTGGTGGCAATAAAAAATCCCACCTCTCCTTTAGTAGATGGAATAAATGGGTTTGTGTCAGATGACGAGGAGTATCTGAGAGAAAGGCTAAAGGAGATGCTGTCTGACCCTGAAAGGGCAAAACAAATAGGTGAGAGGGCAAGGGAAACAGTTAGAGAGATATTTCCCATTGAAAGGTTTATTGAAAACTGGAAAAGGGTAATTGGTGAAGATGTAAATAGGTCATACAGAAGGTTATCCAGCAGTAAAGAGAAGCCAAAGGAAAGGCTCAGGATTCTCCTCAGTTATACCTCCAACCCACAGACAACCGGTTTTTACTTTGAACGGGCTTTGAGAAAACAACACGAGGTTGTCACCTTTGGGCCCTCAATAACCGATTCCTTTTGGAATACAGATATCATTAAGGAATGGAGGCTTGAAAAGATAAAGGATAGGGTAAAGCCCCACGATATACCCTATCTAACCGACGATTTAAGTGAAGTCACCGAAACCCTTAAGAGCCTGAAGGGATGGGAACCTGACATGTTTCTCTATGTTGATAGCGGTCTATGGTATACACTTAAGGGGCTTAAAGGGCTTAAATGTCCAAAGGTATGCTACCTCATAGATGTACATCTGGATTTAGAGAGAAGGATTAAGTTTGCCAGGGATTATGACTTTGTGTTCATTGCCCAGCGGCAGTACCTTCAGGACTTTATTGATGCAGGGATTAAAAATGTTTACTGGCTTCCCCTTGGATGTGACCCCGAGATACATGGAAAAAGAGAGCTACCTAAGCAGTATGACATCGGTTTTGTGGGTAGCCTTAATAACAGAAAGCGTATTGAACTGATTAACAAACTTTCAGAAAGGTTTAACCTCCATTATGAGCGGTGTTTTCTTGAGAGGATGGCCGAGGTTTATTCTCAGTCTAAGATAGTTTTTAACATATCGGTAAACAATGACATGAACATGAGGGTCTTTGAGGCACTTTGCTCGGGCAGTATGCTTCTTACCGATGAGGCAACAGGAAGTGGCCTCACCGAGCTCTTTGAAGACAGAAAACATCTCGTTGTCTATAAAAATGAGGAGGAGCTTTTTGCCTTAGCTGATTACTATCTTAAAAACGAGGAAGAAAGGGAAAGGATTGCTGAGGAAGGTTACAGGGAGGTTTTAAAAAATCACACCTATGCTCACAGAGTAGAGGAGATTATAAATACCGTAACGAAGGGAAAGGACAAAAAAACAGATAATTTAGATGTGGTCTCCAACACAGCAAAGGCTGACCTCTCCTACTACTGTCAGGAAAGAAAAGAGGTGGAAGCTCTTGTGCCAGAGAATGCAAAAAGAATACTTGATGTTGGCTGTGGAGCAGGTGTTTTGGGTAAGAAGCTCCTATTAAGAGGAGCAGAGGAGGTTGTTGGAGTTGAGCTGGTTCCAGAGATTGCTAAGAGGGCTGAGAAGAATCTTTCAAGGGTCCTTTGTGGTGACATTGAGAAAATGGAGCTGCCCTTTAAGGAGGGCTATTTTGACTGTATCATACTGGCAGATATACTTGAACACCTGAGAGAGCCTG
>CAZIIE010000231.1:0-2428 GCA_964539375.1 uncultured Nitrospirota bacterium
TTTATTAATCTTTCTTAGCCTTATATTGATTAAGGGCTGTGCATACTTTGGCAGGGGGCCTGAGTGTGCCCTGGTAGAGGATGCACTGTGGATGCCGGAGAAAAATCAGGATAGAGACTGCGGAAGCCCTCTTAAGGCATCCTGTCATTAGGCCCCTGAAGGTCAACCTTGAAGATGGGCTTTCCTCCCGAGGAGGCGGTAGTGCTTGCAGTGCTTTTAAACCCTATTGGCACAACCACAGGTTCAAATGGATTTCACAGTCTTTTGCCATCACCTTGAACGGAGGTCTTCTTACTGGCACTGTTCAACCCTCATCGTGGCGACTGTTCTGACAGGTCATGATGGAAAAAGGTCTGGACATAATGGATGATAAGATGTTGTGTTAAAATAAATCCTATGGATACCAAAAAGACTATTGAAGATATAAGGGCATTCCTTGACAGGAGGCCGGAGGTTTTACTTGCCTTTGTGTTTGGCTCCTTCCCAGAGGGAAGACTCACTGCAGAAAGCGATGTGGATGTTGCAATACTTTTTCAGGAAAAACCTGACCTTTCACTTCTTAATGAGACAATGGAGGCCATCTCAAAGATCACAGGGCTGGAGACTGATATAGTTGTGCTTAATAATGCCTCCCCAATAATAAGGATGCAGGTTCTGAAAAAGGGTATAATAGTTAAAAAAGTCAGTGATCGGGTTTATACGGATTTCTTTACCAGGACGGTTAAGGAGTATGACGACCTCAAGGTGCTTCGCAGGGAGCAGGAAGAAAACATACTGAGGGGGAGGCTTTATGCCTGATGCTGGCTATCCCTTATAACCCATGCGTATATTTATCATAGAGGATGATGTAAGGGGGCACACATGAAGAGGAACTTCCTCAGAAGGCCCTGAAAATGCTGGCTAATCAGTCTTTAGTATCAGACTTTATCTCAACCACATATTTTTTCCTTCCGTTCAGGTCTGTATAGGGCAGTCTCTCCTCTATCTTAAGCCCCCTGAGTTCCTTAAGGTGCCTCTGCCGCACAAACAGGATGACCTCCTTTTTTCTGCGAACTATTTCATCAAGTTCAGCTCTGTTTTTCAGCGTGGGTATGCACTGGCGGGCATAAAAGACCATGTCCTCACTTTCGTCTTTGTAGAAATAAACAGGGTCATTCTCTGCCGCCAGGCTCTCAAGCATTACAAACAGTTCAGCAGGCCTTACAACCCTCTGATAGGAGGCCATATAAAAGGTGACCATTGAAAGAAGCACAAGGGATTTAAGTATAAGCATCTGAACCGTCCTTTCAATACCGGTGCTTCTTCGCAGCATCCCCAATGTGATTACTGCAAGCATCAAAGCCCCTATCAACAGGAAGGGGTGATAGTTCTTAACATAAAGGGGAATCAGAAAAACCGCTAATGCCTCGATCACCAGTGAGCCTGTCAGTATGTACCTGTATGTCCTTGTTTCAGTATCCGTGTCTTTTCTCAGGATTGCCGAGGCAAAAAGGATGGATGCTGCAGGGTAGGCAATAAGTATGTAGTTATGGAGTTTGTTTACAGAGACCGTAAAAAACACAAGCACAAATACCACCCATAAAAGTAGGAAAAGCCCCACATCCCTCTTTTTTATCACCTCTTTTATCTGCTTGAATACCGAAGCAGAAAAGGGCCACCATAGATAGAAGGCACCAGCAAATATGGGCAGATAGTAATAAAAGCCAAAGGGATGCTGTCGGGCCTGCCCGGTAAAACGGTATATGTTGTGATAGAGAAAAAACTCATAAAAATACCTGTAGCCATGCTTAAGCATCATTGCCACATACCAGGGAAGCCCTGTTAATAAAAAAAGCACCACACCTGTAAGGCTCCATGCTGAGGTTATTGTCTCCTTAAGCCCCCTTTTAAGCATAAAATAGGGAAACACCGCTCCAAGGACCATTATCACACCCACAGGCCCCTTTGTCAGAAAGGCAAGAGACATCGAGAGATAGGCCCCGATTAGGGCCTTTTTATTTTTATTCTCTATGCCTGTATAAAAGAGAAATATGGCGAGGGTTTCAAAAAACACAAGCACCATCTCAGGCGCCACAGCCCTTCCCATTACCCATACATGGACAATGGTGGAAAACACTATAACCGACAGTGTGGCAACCCTCTGGCCGAGCTCCCTCTCTGAAAACCTGTAGATAACAAAAATAAGCCCCAGGGTGGCTGCAACTGATGGTATCCTTGCTGCCCAGTCTGAAACACCAAAGAGTTTATAAGAAAGCACAATGAGCCAGTAGATAAGAGGTGGCTTGTCAAACCGTGGATGGCAGTTGAAATAGGGAGTTATGAAATCGCCTGTCTTTATCATGCGGAATGCAGCATAGGCATACTTTGGCTCATCAGGCGGCATCAGCGGCAGGGAGAATAGGCCGTTTATAAAAAAGATGAACCAGAT
>CAZIIE010000232.1:0-2427 GCA_964539375.1 uncultured Nitrospirota bacterium
GCTCTCTCATAATCTCCACTGGCGGGGTGATGCCTGTCCATATCTTAAAGGCAAGCGCACCCTGCCAGAGTAACATGCCTATTCCATTTACTGTCCTGCAGCCGATTTTTTTTGCTTCCTTAATCAGGGGTGTATCCCAGTAGATGAGGTCGCATACCACCTGGTCGTCCCTTAGAAGTGAAGGCTCAAGAGGCATGGGGTCATCTTCCTTCATTCCAAGGGGAGTGGCATTTATTATGATATCGGCATAGCGCAGGTTATCCTTTGTCTCGGTTATGGAGACCGATGGCGAGAGTTTATTAAGGTCTCTGGCAAGGGCAGATGCCCTTTTTATGTTTCTACCGTGGAGCCAGAGGGTTGAAGCCTCCTGACACAGATAGTAACACACTGCCCTTGCTGCCCCACCTACGCCTATAACAAAGATGTTTTTGCCCTTGGGGTCAATATCATTTTCTCTGAGGGACTCCATAAAGCCTCTTCCGTCTGTATTATAGCCAACGAGCTCTCCATCCTGGTTCTTTATGGTATTTACTGCGCCTATGAACTCTGCCTCTTCATCAATCCTGTCAAGATGGTTAATAACTGCCTCTTTGTGGGGTATGGTCACATTAATACCAAGAAAGTTTAAAGCCCTCAATCCTTTTATGGCATCTCCGAGGTCATCGGGTCTTACTGGCATAGCAACATAGCACATATTAAGACCCAGTGCATCAAAGGCAGCGTTGTGCATCAGGGGAGATTTTGAGTGCTCCACTGGCCAGCCTATGATACCGGTTAACTTTGTGTTTGCATTAATTGTCATCTACCCTCCAGAGCAGTTATCAACCCCCTCGGGGTTGACTCTATAACCCTGACATCAATTTTTAGGATATTTTTTATGTCACTGACACTGACATCATCAAGAAGAAGGTCCTTTCCGTCACGAAGAACTACATCGGGCAGTAAGAGAATGTCGTAACTTTCTGCCCTATCCACAGCTGTCCTTATAATGTCTCTTCCTGTCAGAAGCCCTGTTACAGTGACAGTTGGCCCAAAAAACTCATTTTTTACCTCAAGCACATCAACACTAACCCTATCTTTCAGGGTGTTCAGGTAACTTCTCAGAAAGGGATAAAAGGAAGTGCCAGTAACAGTGAGAAACCGTTTTGAAGAAAAGGCTTTTGGAGGCTTTATCCTCTTTGCCCTGGTCATAAACCACTTAATCATGCCCACACCGTTTTCTATCTGAGGAAAGTCTCCATAGTATTTAAGGGCAGGGAATTTCTTTTCAGCCTTCAGGTATAGTTCATCAGCTCCATAGACAATGGGGTCACCGTATTTTTTAATGCATCTTTTCTGAAACTCCTCAATTATCTCTAAAGCCTTTAATGCATCCTCTTTGCTAACTGGTTTTAGCTCGGTTTTAACATAACGGGTAAGCCCCACCGGTACCACAGCCACAGAAAGGAGATAGGGGTAGAACTTCAAAAGGTCCTGAAGGGTGTTTTTCAGTTCTTCATCATCATTGTAGCCAGGACAGAGAACAATCTGGCTGTGAAATCTGATACGGTTTCTGGTAAGCCAGCGGAGCTCCTTCTTTATATCAGGGGCATTTTTGTTTCCAAGGAGTTTGTTTCTTACCTCCTGATTGGTTGAATGGACCGATATGTAAAGAGGGCTGAGATGCTGGTTTATTATACGTCTTTTTTCCTGCTGGCTCAGATTTGTAAGGGTGATGTAATTGCCATAGAGAAAGGACATCCTGAAGTCTTCGTCCTTTATGTAAAGGCTCCGTCTTAAGCCCTTTGGAAGCTGTTTGACAAAGCAAAAGATGCACCTGTTTTTGCATCTTTTAATTCTGAAGGGTTTTAAATGAATGCCAAGGGGTTCTTCAGGAGAACGCTCAAACTCTATCTTTAGTTTTTTCCCCTTACGCTCAAGGGTAAATCTGAGGACAGGCTCAGCCGAGTAATACATAAGGTCAAGGGAGTCGTGGATTTTGTGTCTGTTAAGGCTTAATATCACATCCCCTGGCTTTATGCCAGCCCTTTCAGAGATGCTTCCCTTGTCAACTGTCTCAACTATATTACCGTTTTGATATGTTGCCATTACTGTCTGATACCCCTGTAAATGTAATGGATTCCCGAGACGATGGTGAAAACTGCAGTTATATAGATTAACAAATCAGGCTCTGGTAAGTGGGAAACATTTAGCCCAAGCAGTATATAGGCAAGCAGTATGAGCTGGAGGGCATTTGATATCTTTCCCCAGATAGAGGGTTCAACCTTGCCTTCTCCTGTTATAAAAAACAGGACAACCCAACCTGTAACCACGATAACATCTCTACTGATAATTGTTACGGTAAGCCAGATTGGTACAAGCTGGTGAATGGTAAAAAGCACAAAGGAAGAGACAAGAAGAAACTTATCTGCCAGTGGGTCAAGAAAG
>CAZIIE010000233.1:0-2426 GCA_964539375.1 uncultured Nitrospirota bacterium
TCGTCAAGATAACCCATATCACCTGTGTCGTACCAGCCCTGTCTTATTCTCATTGAGGTCTCCTCAAGGTCGTCCAGATATCCCTTCATCACATTGGGCCCCTTTACCAGGATTCTTCCCACCTTGCCAGGCGCACAGCTCTGGCCTGTTTCATAGTCCTCAATCCTGACCTCAACACCAGGTATCGGGAGCCCCACACTGCCTGGTTTGTTTGCCTCGGGGCGATTTACCGATATCACAGGTGATGTCTCGGTGGTTCCATAACCTTCAAGTAGCTCAATGCCGTGTTTTTTCTTGAAGGCCTCCCTCAGGGCGTCAGGGCACTTGTCAGCCCCTGTTACCGCTATCCTGATACTCTGGAAGTCACCAGGGGAGGACATCCTGAGGTATCCATTTAAAAAGGCAGGTGTTCCAACAAGTATACTGGGAGACCTTTCCCTTATAATCTCAACTATCCTTTTGTATTCAAGGGGAGTTGGATAGGTGATAATGGTCATTCCATGATAAAGGGGTGCCCATAGTGTTACGGTCAAGCCAAATACATGGAAGTAGGGCAGAATGGCAAGCATCCTGTCCTGCTCGGAAAGCTCTATGGTTTCGCTGAAGGATTCAATGTTTGAAAGGATATTACGGTGGGTTAGTTCCACTGCCTTTGGGTCCTTTTCACTTCCACTGGTAAAGAGTATCACAGCATCGTCATCTTCCTCTGACCTTGCAGTAAGGGATTTTATCAATGGAACGGGCAGACTTGCTACAGATGCGGCTCTTAGCTTTTCCAGTTTTCCAATAGAGTTCATCAGGTCTTCAAGAAAAATCATCCCTGGTATTTCAGGACACCGCACCTTTTCAAGAAGCCTTTTTGAGGTGATTATGCTCCTGAAGTCACACTTGCGCTGGGCATAACGGGCATTCTGTTCAGCCCCTGTTGAGTAGTTAATCATCACTGGCACCTTCCCAGCCATCAAGGAGGCAATCACTGAAAGGCCTGCTCCAAGGGAGGTGGGAAGCATGATTCCCAAAAAGCTATCCTTTAGTGACTTAAATCGCCTGGCAAGTATCAAAGAGGCTATCAGGGTTTTTCCATAGGAGAGCTCTCTTTCTGCAAAGCAGTCAATGAAGGCTGTCTTTTCCTTCAGACTTTTTGCGGTCTCTATGAAACGGTGATGTAAAAGCATAGGAGCTTCTCATCAATTAAGGGGTCTCTTTGACATTAAGACATATCTGACCCAAAACAGTCAACTTTTTACCAATCCTGTGGGAGTGGGACCTCAGTGCATTGGCGGGTTTTGTATCTCAACAGGACGCTTCATGATAAACACCATTGGAAGAACAAGAATCATTAATACCGAAAGCATGTAAAAGGCATCGGTGAAGGCCATGAGATTGCTCTGCCTGAGCAGTTCACCATAAATCAGAGAATCGGGCGGGATAAAGTTCAGGCCTTTAAAGGATAAAAGCTGTTCTATCCTGTGGTGGGTTATCTGGTAGGAGCTGTCAAAGGGGCTCAGGTGTTCAACCAGTCTGAACTGATGAAACTGTGCCCTCCGTGCAAGCATGGTGGTTACAAAGGCAACCCCCACACTTCCACCAATGTTTCTTAAAAGATTGTACATGGCAGTGGCCTCGGTCATCTTTTCCTTGGGTATATGTGAAAGGGTCATGGTTGTAAGGGGTATAAACAGAAAACCCATCCCCACACCAAGCACCACCCTTGGCCATACAAAGGTCCAGAAATCACTCTGCAGGTTAAAAAGGGACATCAGATAGGTGGAAAGGGCACTTACCAGTATGCCAAAGACAAGCACCCTTCTGGGGTCTGTCCGATGCACCAGTGCCCCTGCAATGGGAAGTGCCACCATTGTGGCAACCCCTCCCGGGCCAAGCACCACCCCTGCAAGCCAGGCTGTATAACCCATCATCTTCTGCAGGAAGATGGGCAGAAGCACTATGCTTCCAAAAAGGTTAAAAAAGGCAAAAAACATCAGGGCATTTCCCAGGGTAAAGGTGCGGTCCTTAAAAAGTCGCAGGTCTATTACAGGTTTGCTATAAAGAAGTTCCCAGAGCACAAAAAAGGAAAGTGATACAACGGTAATTATGCTGAAGGCCACTATAAGGGGTGAGGAAAACCAGTCCTCCCGCTGGCCCTTGTCAAGCACAAACTGAAGACTTCCAAGCCCGAGAGCAAGCATACTAAGGCCAATGAAATCTATCTTCTGCTTAATTCTTTTCATGTAAGGGGGGTCTTCTATGAGAAAGAGGGTGAGCATTACAGAAAGTATTCCTATGGGCACATTAATATAGAATATCCATCGCCATGACCAGTTGTCGGTAATCCATCCACCAAGAAGGGGCCCCACAATAGGGCCAAACATTATGCCTATGCCAAATATTGCCATGGCAAGACCATGCTGATAGGGTGGAAAGAC
>CAZIIE010000234.1:0-2412 GCA_964539375.1 uncultured Nitrospirota bacterium
ACCAACAATGTGGTATTCCTTGAGGTTATCGAGTGGTTTGATGAATCAGGAAAGGAACTGGTTCATCGCATACCAGAGGTGGGCTCAGGAGAGATTAAGCTTGGAGCTCAACTCACTGTGAGGGAAAGCCAGGCTGCGGTGTTATTTTATCAGGGCAGGGCCTACGATGCCTTTGGCCCTGGCAGGCATACCCTTGTAACCGCTAATCTTCCCATATTGACCAAGGTTCTCAGTATTCCCTGGGCAATGACAAGTCCATTGCGAGCAGAGGTATATTTTACCAATATGAAGATTTTTACAAACCTTAAATGGGGAACCCGCGACCCTGTTGCCTTTAAAGATAGCGAGCTGGGGCTTGTAAGGCTAAGGGCCTTTGGTGTCTTTGATATCCAGATTGTTCAGCCCGTTCTTTTTATAAACAGGATAGTTGGAACTCAGGGCATTTACACCACCGATGAGATTGAAGAGTATCTTAGCCGTGTCATTGTCTCAAGGTTTAATGATTATCTTGGCGAGACCCTTGATAGCATACTTAACCTTCCAGGCCGCTACGATGAGATAGCCGATGGGCTTAGTAAAAAACTACAGGACGACTTCTCCCATTATGGTCTCTCCCTTAAAAACCTCTTTATAAACTCCATCACCCCTCCTCCAGAGGTTCAGAAGGCAATTGACGACAGGGGACGCCTGTCTGTACTTCAGGACCTTGATAAACTTATAAAGATGAAGGCTGCCATGGCAATGGAGAAGGCATCGGAAAATCCATCGGAGGGAGCTGGTGCAATGGCTATGGGTCTTGGGTTTATGGTTCCCTCCCTGTTTGCTTCTGTTGTAGGACAGAAGGAATCGGCTGCTCAGAGTTGTCCTGAATGTAAAAACCCTGTGCCTGCTGATGCAAAATTCTGTCCCTACTGTGGTCATCAGATTGTGGTCTTTCAGCAATGTCCAAAATGTGGTAAGAATCTGCCACCCCATGCACGGTTCTGCATTAGATGCGGAACAGAGCTGTCAAAGGCTCAGGGCAGTAAGTTCTGTCCCCACTGTGGTGCAGAAAACCTGCCTGAAGCCCTGTATTGCAATAATTGTGGACAGAAGCTGTAGGCAATGAATTTCACTATATCCCTACAATGCCCTCAATGCGGCGGGCCGGTTGAACTTGCAGAAACCGACAGGCTCTTCGGTTGTCCCTACTGTCGTTCAAGACTGCATATAACTGCTAATGGGGCCTTTCGCTACTGGATTCCACCTAAAAACACTGTTACAGAAGACCTTATCTTCATACCCTACTGGAGATTCAAGGGCTTTTCCCTGACCGTTAAAAAGGGAGAAACCAGTGTAAGGCTTATAGACACAACCTATCCTGGCACTTTATTGAAGGGCTTTCCCCTCTCCCTTGGTATAAGAACACAGGCCCTTTCTCTAAAATATATCACAACCGATATTCCCTGTTTTTTACTTGAACCCTCTCCGTTTAAAGACATTCTACCTACCATTCAGCAACGACTTGACGAAGCAGACAGATTATCACCAAAGGGGATATCAACAGGCCCACTGGATGTTATATCTCACACATACATTGGAGAAACCAGGTCGGTGGTTTATCAGCCCTTTTACTTAAAAGGGGATGTTATATACGATGCTGTCACTGATACCCCTCTGGCAGGAGGTGTTAAGTTTGAAAATGTCAGGGTGAAAAGACCAGCAGACTGGGGACTCAGATTTATCCCTGCCCAGTGCCCCCAGTGTGGCTGGGACCTTGAAGGCGAAAGAGACTCGCTGGTGCTTTTCTGCAGAAACTGTAATTCAGCCTGGTCTGCATCAGGTGGTAATTTACAGAGGCAACCATATCACATTGCAGATACCGACAGTACCAACTGCTCTGTCTATCTGCCTTTCTGGAAGATTCGCACCCTTTTAAGCCCCATAGAGCTTGAAAACTACATAGACCTTATAAAGTTTGCCAATCTACCAAAGGTTCCTCTGAAAAAGTGGGAACAAAGGCCCTTTTATTTCTGGATACCTGCCTTCAAGATACAGCCTGAAAAGTTTCTTAATATCTCAAAAGTAGCCACCCTCTCACAAATGGACACAGTTGACAGCGATAAGCTGCCCGAAGGCAGGATATTTACCACCACCCTACCCTCTCATGAGGCCATAGAGATAATAACCGCCCTTCTTTTTGAGATATCAAGACCAAGAAAGAGGATGATAGACCTTTATAAGGAACTCAGCATTCAGGTCATTGAGACAGATTATGTCCTTGTGCCCTTTCAGGAAACACCCTATCTTTTCAGACAACCTCAAACAGGCATTGGAATTAGCAAAGGGCTTCTAAGATACGGCAGGTATATATAGGCTGGCGCGCCCGGGAGGATTCGAACCCCCGACCCACTGATTAGAAGTCAGTTGCTC
>CAZIIE010000235.1:0-2395 GCA_964539375.1 uncultured Nitrospirota bacterium
AGCTTACCACAAGATACAGGGCAAGGCTCTTTATTAATGACCGTGTTGATGTGGCTATGGCTGTTGGGGCCGATGGCGTGCACCTTGGTGGAAACAGTATGCCTGTCCATGCAGTAAGAAAGGTGGTGGAAGACAGAATGCTTATAGGTGTATCCACCCACAGCCTTGAAGAGGCACTTGATGCAGAAAGACAGGGTGCTGACTTTGTGACCTTTTCCCCTGTCTTTGATACGCCATCAAAGAGGATATATGGACCACCTCAGGGACTTGAAAAACTCAGGACGGTTGTAGAGAGGGTAGGAATACCAGTGTTTGCTCTTGGAGGAATAAAAGCTGATAACATACCCGATGTTTTTAACACCGGGGTTTATGGCATATCAATGATTTCAGCCATACTCGGGGCTGAAGACATTGAGGAAAAATCAAGAGAGATTGTGAGGTTAACAAAATGACAAGGATTGAGAAAGCAAAAAGGGGTGAAATAACCGAGGAGATTAAGAGGATAGCAGCCAGGGAGCCTGTAACAGAGGAGGAGCTGGTAAGGGACATTGCAGAGGGAGTGACCGTTGTCTTGAGGAACAACCAGCATGATATTGAGCCTGTTGCAGTCGGTAGGGGGTTATATACAAAGATAAATGCCAACATAGGCACATCAAAGGACCACATTTCACTGGATGAGGAACTTAAGAAGCTTGACCTCCTGGTTGAGCTTGGTGCTGATGCTGTGATGGACCTTTCAACAGGTGGTCCTGTGAAAGACATAAGAAATCTCATGTTAAGGAGGTCGCCCATACCTGTGGGCACCGTCCCCATTTATGAGGCTGCCTTGAGGGCTGCAGAGGAAAAGGGCTCAATAGTCAGGATGAGCGAGGATGAGCTTTTTGAGGTTATTGAGGAGCATGGAAGGCAAGGGGTTGACTTTATTACCGTTCACTCAGGTCTGACACTGAAGGCAATTGAGCATCTAAAGGAGGAAGGAAGGCTCCTTGATGTGGTAAGCCGAGGCGGTGCCTTTCTGGTGGAGTGGATGATTTACAATGAGAGGGAAAACCCCCTTTATTCTCAATACGACCGATTACTTGAGATTGCTTACCGTTATGACCTTACCCTGAGCCTTGGCGATGGTCTGAGGCCTGGCTGCCTTGCCGATGCAACCGACAGGGCGCAGATTCAGGAGCTTATAACCCTTGGTGAGCTCCACCAGCGGGCCCTTCGGGCAGGTGTGCAGAGCATGATAGAAGGCCCTGGCCATGTGCCTCTCAATCAGGTGGAACTAAACATCAGGATTCAGAAGGAGCTCTGTAAGGGAGCCCCCTTTTATGTGCTTGGCCCCCTGGTGACCGATGTGGCAATGGGATATGACCATATAGCTGCTGCCATAGGTGGAGCTGTGGCAGCTGCCTCAGGTGCTGATTTCCTCTGCTATGTAACACCTGCTGAACACATCAGACTTCCCTCCATTGAGGATGTGCGCGAGGGGGTTATTGCCTCAAAGATTGCTGCCCATGCTGCAGACATTGCAAAGGGCATAAGGGGTGCCATGGAGCGGGACATCCAGATGGCAAAGTTCAGAAAGAGCCTGAACTGGGAGGGGCAGATCAGCCTTAGTTTTGACCCTGAAAAGGTTCGTCGTTATAGAGAGGCTGTGCCACCTACTGAGTCTGAGGTCTGTAGCATGTGTGGTGAGTTCTGTGCAATCAAGACCGTTGAAAGGGCTTTAAAGAAGGGGCGGTAGTGCCCCTTCTTTATTCAGTTTCAACGGTTATCTTCTTTGTCTCCTTAAGGGCTTCCTTTGATTTAGGAAGGTGCACTGTAAGGAGACCGTTTTTGAAGGTGGCCTTAACAGCATCTCTATCTATGTCATGGGGAAGAGGGATAACCCTGTGGAATCTGCCAAAGCTCCTTTCAGCATAGTAGTATCCCCTTCTTGACTCCTCCTTTTCCTCTTTCTTTTCACCGCTAATGGTTATGCTGTCTTCATCCATGCTGACATCAATGTCCTTTTCAGAAAGGCCAGGAAGTTCAGCCTTCAGGAGATACTCTTTGTCTTCCTCAACAAAGTCAACCTTCGGCAGGAACTCTCCTCTGAATCCAGCTGGCTCTACAGCAAAGTCACTGAAAAACCTGTCAAAGAGGTCATGTACCTCACTTATAAAGCTCTTAAAGGGGTCTTCAACTCTCCTTACAGGCACCTCCTTCCTTGTAAACCTTGATGGAATAAGGTCCCTGATTGACATAGCCTCACCCCCTTTCTAAATTTGAGCCTGTTGAACAGGCTCAAATTTATAGATTTTAGTTAATATATTTTAACTTTGAGGGGCTTTGCCCCTCAAACTCCCCATATTAAGAAAAATTTTTAATTCCTTATTGGGGATCCAAAGGGGCGGAGCCCCTT
>CAZIIE010000236.1:0-2390 GCA_964539375.1 uncultured Nitrospirota bacterium
TCCATCAGGTGGTAGATTATCACCACCTTCCACCTGCCACCTATCACCTTCAGGGTGGTCTCAACTGGGCAGTTCTTATGGCCTTTTTTGTAATTCATGGTTTCCTAAAAGTGACTATATAACTAAAAAGTATATACTTGACATCCAGTAATATTTACTCTATTATAACACTTAAGAGAAGAAAAGTTAATATGGAGGCGAAAATGAAAAAGTTTATGTTTATAGTTTTATTTTTATTGCTGGTCAGTCCTGCTTCTTATGCCGAGGTGGTTGAAAGGGATGTATTGTATTCAGATGGAGAAACTGCTCTTGAAGGCTATCTTGCCTATGACTCTGATATTAAGGGCAAAAGCCCTGGAGTGTTGATTATTCACGAATGGACAGGGATAAATGACTACATCAAAAGACGGGCCCATCAGATTGCAGAACTTGGATATGTTGCCTTTGCAGCAGACATCTACGGTAAGGGTGTAAGACCAAAGACCATAGAGGAGGCAAGCAGGGTTTCTTCTATTTACAAAAAGGATGTAAAGTTATTCAGAAGGAGGCTTCTTGCAGGCCTGAAAAAATTAAGGTCCCTTCCTCAGGTGGATGAAACCAGGGTTGCGGCCATTGGGTATTGTTTTGGTGGTACAGGGGTCCTTGAACTTGCAAGGACAGGTGCAGACCTGCGAGGTGTGGTGAGCTTTCACGGCTCACTGTATCCTGAGGCATGGGAAGGTTCAAATATCAGAACAAGGGTTCTGGTTTTTCATGGAGGTGATGACCCCTTTGTCTCTCCTGAAAAGGTCCTAAGACTATGGAAGGAACTTCAATCTGCCGGGGTAATGTGGGAGATACATATCTATGGCAAAACGGTGCACAGTTTTACCAATCCTGCCTCTGGCGATGACCCTTCTGTGGGGGTGGCCTACAATCCCTATGCAGACAGACACTCCTGGCAGTTGATGAAGGAATTTCTGGAGGAAGTATTTAAATAAAAAGGAGGGTCTTATGGCAAAGGTTGCAATTGTGTATCACAGCACCTATGGACACACAAAAAGGATGGCCGAGGCAGTAGCCCGTGGGGCTTCCTCTGTGGATGGGGTTGAGGTTAGTCTCATGACAGCCACCGAGGCAATAGAAAGACTTGATGAACTGGACAGTGCCGATGCAATCATCTTTGGCACTGCCACCTACATGGGCAACATTGCCTCAGAGATGAAAAGGTTTATGGAGGCAACCGTGAAAAGATGGTTCCCTCAGGCATGGAGGGACAAGATTGCAGGTGGCTTTACAAACTCCAGTTCCTTCTCAGGTGATAAACTGAACACCCTGATGGGACTTTTTGTATTTGCAATGCAGCACGGGATGATATGGGTAAGCACAGGGGTGCTCCCCTCTGAAAACCATCCAGAGCAGATGGACAGGATTGAAGGCCCGGGACCTGAGGCCCTTAACAGGATGGGCTCCTTTATAGGCCCGATGGGTGCAAGTTTTCAGGTGGACACTGGCCCTTCAGAGGGAGACCTTGCCACTGCAGAGCACTACGGCAAGAGGGTCGCAGAGATAACCCTTCAGTTTCTAAAGGGAAGAAAATAGGAGGCTATCGTGTGGGAGAGGCTTTTATACACAGAGGATAACCTCGGGAGCCTTTTTCTAAGACTCGGGCTTGGGGTGGTTTTTTTACCTCACGGCGCCCAGAAGGTCCTTGGATGGTTTGGTGGGCTCGGTTTTTCAAAGACCATTGAGGTCTTTACAACGAAGATGCATTTTCCACTGGTGCTTGTCCTTTTGCTTATGGCTATAGAGTTTCTGGGCTCTATTTCTTTAATCTTTGGTTTTCTCACCAGGGTATGGGCCTTTGGTATTGGTGCGGCAATGGCCATCTGTGCCCTGATGAATCATGTCCAGCACGGGTTTTTTATGAACTGGTTCGGTCAGCAGAAGGGTGAGGGGTTTGAGTTTCATATACTCGTTGTTAGTATGGCACTGGGGCTGATTGTCCTTGGCGGCGGCAGAGCCTCTATAGACAGAATTTTTACTTTTGGGCGAAAAACCATCAGATAAGGGACATCAAAAATGGAACTCCCTGAGGGCAATAAAAGGAGGACCCCTGGAAGGTGATAGTGCTTTGAAGTCCTGAAAAGAAAAGGGGGCTTTGCAGTAAAAAACACCGCCTTTTATGTAATGACACCGAGGAGTGCAGTCCGAGGGCTCGGGCTTAAGACACACCCCATGGACGGTTTTGAAGAGTACTGTGTTAGAAGGCCTTCGGGGGCAGGGAAAACAAAATCCTCCCAGAACACATCTCCATATAAAGAACTCAACGTCCATTGTAAGAAAAAGCCCTTCAGGAGAGGTTCGGTATAAAGGAATATATAATTCCCTCTGGCATTGAGGGAGGGTTT
>CAZIIE010000237.1:0-2327 GCA_964539375.1 uncultured Nitrospirota bacterium
AACCGTCGACCTCTACCGCGTCAAGGTAGCGCTCTCCCCCTGAGCTACGCGCCTATCCTGAGGATAAATAAATATAACATTACGATTTTGGGATTTTCAAGTGAAGCTCTCCGACCCTGAGGTCAGGCATTCTGGCTTTTTCCTGAAGGTTCAGACCCTGAAAAACTCAAGTCTCTTTTGTAACTGTTCAAGATGGCTCTGTATGTGCTGGTTTTTTACCTTAATGATGTCAGGCTTATCATTGTTTCTTTCAATCTCTCTAACATATCTGTCAATTGTATCCACATCGGTTTTTATCTGGCCAAAGCTGTCACGCAGAGCCTCAATCAGGCTATTGGTCTCTGAGGCAAAACTCTTGAACTCGTCTTTGTACCTGAGTGTTATATTAAAACTAAGGTCACCCTTTGCAACCTCTTTAAGGTCCTTTCTTATTCTGTGCAAGGGGCCTGCTATGGCAATGGTTAACCTGTTCATGGCCATTACCAGAAAAAGAAGCACCACAAAAAAGGAAAAAAGATTTGCATAAACCATGTCTGAAGACAATAGCTCATTTATCCTCTTGGCTGGTATGTGAATGGAGTAGAGAATTACATCAAGCCTCTTCTGAGCAAGGTAGTTAAAAAGACCAACCGAAATTGCTCCACCAAGGGACGCAAGAAGGACAAACATTAGCACAAACCTGCCCTGAAAATCCTTGTCTATAAAGTAGTTTCTTCGTCTGTAAGGTCTTTTAACCATACTCTCCTCCCTTATTTGTCATGACAGCCCAGACAGAGCTCCCCATTACGGTTTGTGGATATAAGCTGAGCCCTGTTGTTTGAATATGGGTCATGACAGGAAATACAGCTTACCTTTCCATTTACAAGCTTTATCTTTCTTGGAATCATTGCCGATGGTTTTAGGTCAGGGTGTTCCATACTGCTTTCCTCATAGTCAATACCCACAGGGTGAACCCCTGTGTAAGCCTGCTGGTTGAAGCCCATAAGAGGGTCTCCATGCTGCCACAGGCCTGCCTTAACAGGTGCAGCCTTACCCATAGAGCCATCATGGCATGAAAGGCACTGGGCAGAGACCGAATCAATCGGCCCTGCATTGCTCAGGGCAAAAAATCTCGGCTTAAGATGGGCTGTCTGCATGGTCTCCTCGTGTCCCCTTCCTGCAGAAGCAATCATATCTGTAATGCCCTGCTGCAGGTGACAGATTGCACAGAACTGCCTTCCCTGAACCATTCTTCTTAAGAAATGGGTGGAAAGACCAAATCTGTTCTTGTAGGGCATGTGGATGTCATGGCAGGTTGAGCATGTAAGTGTTCCATCATCGGAAAGGGGCATATCGGGCGGTATGACGGTATTTCTTGGATAAACCCCAACAGGATGAGACAGTGTTTCTTCAAGGTCTGAATGGCAGTCAGCACAGAGCTCCTCCTCAGGAGCAACAAGGGGAATGTTTTCTTTGCCCTTTCTTGGGTCTCCCACATGACAGAGCACACACTCTCTGTCATTAAAACTGTGAGGGGTATCAACGAGAGAAAAAACCACAGGAGAAATAAGATAAACAAATAAAATCAAAGCGATTAATGTAGCCCTCTTCATATTTTTATCTCTTCCAAATCATCTTTAAGATTCCTTACCCTCTCTGATAGCTCGTCTATAGCCCTCTGGAGTTCTTCTGTCTGTTCCTCTCTGATAGCCCTGTCAACAGACTCCGACGCCCCCTTTATCTGCTGAATTGCATCTTTAAGGTGGATTATCCTCCTTCTGTAAGCCTCTGTAAGCTCGTTGAAGGAATCAGCCAGTGGATGAAGGGCATCCCTTTCACGAAGCCTTACCTTCAGGGTCAGGTCACCTTCAGTAATCCTTTTTGCTGAAACACTTAGCCGATACAGGGGACCAGCAACCCTGTGGGAATAAAGCACCGTGAGAACCACAATGCCAATCAATATAAAGACCGAGGCAAGCAGATATATCAGTATGCTCTTTTTGATAATCAGCTGTTTAAAGGTGATGATTGTCTTCAGCCCCTGCAGGTAGGACCCACCTATCAGAACATGGGAAGAGTAATAGAGAAAGCTGCCCCCAGCAACCACACCCAAGAACAGAAACAGGGCAATCTTTGTTAAAAGACTTGTTGGATAATGTTTTGGTATGACCCCCAGTGTCTTCATCTTTTAAACCTCCTTAATCTGATATATCGTCTATTGGACTGAAAACTTTAGCTTGATATAAAAAATTTTTTCCCTTAAAATTTAAGAGGATGGCTTTTTCTAAATTCTGAAGGTGATGTAGAGTTAAAGAATTTTTCTCTCTAAGCCGATAACACTCTATACA
>CAZIIE010000238.1:0-2322 GCA_964539375.1 uncultured Nitrospirota bacterium
AAAATGTGGTGGCAGCTGCCATATCAAAATACAACCTTGTAGCCATTCCTGTGGTTGACAACGAGGGCTATCTTCTCGGCATAGTTACAGTGGATGACATTATTGACAGGATACTGCCACCAAAGGCAAAACGAAAACGAAAAAAGGTCTGAGCCTTTTCTTTCCGTAGCCCATTAGAAAGGAAGTCCTTCCATTATGAGAGATGTTTTTAAAAAGATAGCTATATTTGTTTCCGTGTTAGGCCCTGGCATTATAACGGCTAATATTGACAATGATGCAAGCGGCATAACCACCTATTCTGTGGCTGGCGCCAGATTTGGCCTTACCCTTTTATGGACACTCATACCAACGACCATCTCACTCATAGTGATTCAGGAGATGGTTGCCCGCATGGGTGTGGTCACAGGAAAGGGGCTTTCAGACCTCATAAGAGAACGCTACGGTGTGAAGGCCACCTTTTACATGATGCTGGGTCTATTTATTGCAAATCTCGGCACCACTGTGGCAAACCTCTCTGGCTGGGCAGCAAGCATGCAGATACTGGGCTTCAGTAAATACATCATGATACCTGCTGGTGCTCTGGCAATCTGGCTTCTGGTCACAAAGGGCACCTACCGCTTTGTGGAAAGGATACTGCTTTTTGCCTGCATTCTCTATTTTGGCTATGTGATTGCTGGCTTCATGGCAGGACCTGACTGGTCAGAGGTTACAAAAAACCTCTTCATACCCAGGCTCAAAACAGACCCTGAGTACATCATGCTTACCATTGCAATCATAGGCACAACCATAACCCCCTGGATGCAGTTTTATCTACAGTCTTCCATTGCAGAAAAGGGCATAAAAAAGGAAGACTACACAGCATCAAGGCTTGATGTGATTATTGGCTGCAGTATCACCGACATTGTCTCCTTCTTTATAATCGTTACCTGTGCAACCACCCTCTTCCCTCAGGGTATAAGAATAAACGAGGCATCAGAGGCAGCAATGGCCCTCAGGCCCTTTGCTGGAAACCTCTCCTCCCTTATCTTTGCCATAAGCCTTGCAAACGCATCCATCCTGGGTGCAATCATAGTGCCTCTTGCCACAGCCTACTACACCTGTGAGGCCATGGGCTGGGAGGCAGGAGTGAACAAGACCTTCAAGGAGGCACCCCAGTTTATGTGGATATACACATCCATGATAGTGATAGCCTCACTATTAGTGATGATTCCAGGAGCTCCTCTTGTAACACTTATGGTTCTTTCATCGGTCTTAAATGGGCTTATACTTCCCTTTGTGCTTGTATATGCCCTGAGGCTTTCAAACGACCCTGCCCTTATGGGTGAGCACACCAACTCCACTGCCTTTAATGTAGTCGCCTGGCTAACAGTGGTCACCGTGATAGTGCTTTCTATGCTGATGGTTATATTTGTTATTAAACAGTCCCTTCTTTGATGGAGTGTGCAAATCACAAACAGAGATATCCATAGGGTTGTGGGGATACTGAAGAAGCAGGTCAGACACCTTAAGGTGCCCTATGTTGATTATGTTGCCAGTCACAGGGAAGACCCCTTTCAGGTGCTTATCAGCTGTATATTGAGCCTCAGAACACAGGATGAAACAACTGCAAAGGCAACGGAAAGGCTCTTCAGGCTTGCCGATACCCCCGAGCGGCTCTGCAGGCTTTCAACTGTCCAGATAGAAAGGGCAATCTATCCTGTGGGTTTTTACCGTGTAAAGGCTGAAAGGATAAAGGACATTTCCTGCAGGATAGCCAATGAATACGGTGGCAGAGTGCCTGACAGCATTGAGGAGCTACTAAAACTCAAAGGTGTGGGCAGAAAAACTGCAAATCTGGTTATTGCCAGGGGATATAAAAAACCTGCCATCTGTGTGGATACCCATGTCCACCGCATCACCAACCGATGGGGATATGTAAACACAAAAACCCCTGAAGAGACCGAGTTTGCCCTGAGAGAAAGGCTCCCAAAAAAGTACTGGAAGGAGATAAACGGCCTGCTGGTTGCCTTTGGTCAGGGTATATGCAGACCCCTGAGCCCCTTTTGCTCAAAGTGCAGTATATCCCAGTTCTGTGAAAAAAGAGGGGTAAAAAGGATGAGATAATCCTGCCTGTAAAAATATACCCTTTGAGCCTTCCACTGTGTTATATTTGCTTTATGAGGATTTTTTTCATGGGTGACTCCCTGATAGAGTACTACCCCTGGGAGGATAGGTTTTCAGACCACGAGGTCTATAACCTTGGCAGAGCTGGTGAGACCGTGGAGGGTCTTCTTTACAGGCTTTCAGAGATAGTCAATAACCTTCCCTCCCCTGACTGTTTGT
>CAZIIE010000239.1:0-2304 GCA_964539375.1 uncultured Nitrospirota bacterium
AGAAAAAGCAAGGATTTTAAAAGCTCAATCCATCCTGTATGCTTTAGCCTAACCCTGTAAGGCCTCAGGGTAAAGTATAGATTCTCTAACAGCGGTAGCCCCAGAATGGGCTTTTTTATAAATAATGTATAGATGATAAAAACCAGAAAGAGATAGATAAGTGATACAATCCGATACCTGTTGTCCTTTCTTAACTGCATCCTTACCTTAAAGACCCCTGCGGTGAAAAAGAGAGATACAATCAGATAGAGTTCATAGCCTACCCTGCCAGTTGTAATGTAACAGGATGGCAATACCGACAGTGTAAGGACCATGAAGCCAAAGACCTCTGTAAGGATAAAATGCTCGCCCTTAAATCGGAATAATAAAAGATAAAGTACAGGGATAAAAAGAAAGGGCAGAAAGGCTGTAAAATCCCTACCCACTATAAAGAGTATTACAACCGAACCGGTTATCATCTGGGCGAAAAAGATGAGGGCTGGCTCAAAACGGTAGGACCGTAACCACTTTGAAAAGGCCTCCTTTGAGTTTATTATGAGAAAACAGGCAAAGGCTCCGACCAGCAGTTCATCAACGGAAATCAATCCCTTTATGCCTATCAGGTAGGCTGTTAATGCAACAGCCCATGAGCCGTATTCTTTCAGGAGATACTTTTTCATTTCCATCGCCTTATGTTATCCTAATTGACCCTTCATAATCAAAGTCTGCACGACTCTGTATCTTGCTAAAGGGTCTTTAAAATATAGGGACAGCAGCTAATGAGATTAACCGTCAGTCTGACATTATTTATATCAATACTTTTACTAATTCTATGGCTTTCAGTGCTACCCAGGCACAATGAACCATCCTATCCTGTCCTGATAGCAGGACTTATTCTGGGTATATTTGTAATTCTCGGTGGATGTGAGCTTTTTGCCAACGGTGTTGAATGCCTTGGAGACCGCCTGAACCTCTCCCACGCAACAGTGGGTAGCCTTTTTGCAGCCGTGGGAACCGCCCTTCCCGAGACAATTGTGCCTGTAATAGCCCTTGTCTTTGGCAGCACAAGCCACAGCGAGGGCATCGCTGTTGGTGCTATACTGGGAGCACCCTTTATGATATCCACCCTTGCGATGTTTCTTCTTGGCCTGACCCTTTTGTTAGTCTTTTTTATCAAAAAAAGGGAAAAACCTGTTTTACGCATAAACAGTCATGCCTTCAGGCTTGAGCTTGTGTATTTTATAATTGTAATGGTGGGGCTTCTTCTGGTCTCTTACATTAATAAATCAATGATAAAACACATCTATGCCCTGCTCCTTGCTGTAAGCTACATGGTCTTTTTCAGGGTATCTCTGGGGCATGAGTCCCTGGAGGACGAAGACTACACTGACAGATTGCACCTTTCATTTTTTACTGGTTGTCCTATCAGGCTCAGATGGATAATAGGGCAGGTTCTTCTGGGCCTCATCTTTATCATTGCTGGTGCCCATGTGTTTGTTGAATACCTGACAGTCTTTTCAATTAAAACAGGAATCTCCTCGCTGGTTTTGTCCCTTTTGTTAACCCCTGTGGCGACAGAGCTTCCTGAGAAGTTCAACTCCATAACCTGGACCATAAAAGGAAAAGACACCATCGCAATTGGCAACCTTACCGGTGCCATGGTCTTTCAGTCAACCATCCCTGTGGCAATAGGGCTCAGCTTTACAAACTGGCAGCTTGAAGCCACCGAATACATAAACATTGCTTCAACCATAGTGATGAGCCTTATACTTCTTTTTTCCCTTAAAGAAAATGGGAGGCTTCCATTCTGGGCATTGCTGATGGGAGGGGGTTTTTATGCCTTCTATATCCTGAGGGTCTTTGTGATTTAGTGATGGAGATTTTGTTAAACTAAAATACAATGGAGGCCATTCTATTAGATAAGGAAAAGGTGCTTTTAGAGATTTTAAAAAGGGCAGGCTGTCCTGACAATGTAATAGCCCACATTCAGGCTGTTAAAGCTGTTGCTATGAGACTTGCCGATGAGGTCAGGGTAACGGTTGACAGGGAACTGCTCCTTACAGGTGCCATGCTTCATGATATTGGAAGGTCAAGGACCCACGGCATTGAGCATGCCCTGGTTGGAGCCCGAATAGCCCGAGAGCTTGGCTTTCCAGAAGCTGTTATAAGGATTATAGAAAGACACATCGGTTCAGGAATAACCAGGCAGGAGGCTGAAGGTCTCGGCCTTCCTCCAAGGGATTATCTGCCAGAAACCGTGGAGGAAAAGCTCGTTGCCTATGCAGACAATCTACTAAATGGTGACAAAGAGGTAAGCTTTGAGGA
>CAZIIE010000240.1:0-2267 GCA_964539375.1 uncultured Nitrospirota bacterium
ACCAGTACTCCGTTTCAATAATGTTATTTCCGTTGTGTTTTATTGTTTCATAACATTTCTTATCTTATTGTCTTAAATAAATTCAATATTAGCATAAGAGATAATGGATGTCAAGAAAATTAACAAAAAGTTATTGTATATTGAGTTGAATTGCTGTATAATACTTGAAATTAATTTATTATGTAACAGTTTTGAAATATTTTATGTTAGATAGTTACAAAATATACCTTCAGAAAGAAGTAAAGATAAGTGATAAGTATATTCCATACTATCTTAAATGGGTTGGGGATTGTGTTTCCTTTTTAAAGAAAGAGATGGGTAAAAGGATTTCCAATGAAGAAAAGCAGTCCTTCCTTGAGCATCTATCCGAAAGATACGAAGACTGGCAGGTCAAGCAGGCTGATTATGCCATAAAGCTTTATAACCATCTACTCCTGAAACAACAAAATGAAAAGAAAACAGAAGAAAGACAAAAATCAGAATGGGACAAAGTTGAGGCAAAGACCAGAAAGACATTAAGGTTAAAGCATCTTTCCTATCGCACAGAGCAAACCTATATTGGCTGGGTAAAACGCTTCAGGTTTTTTGTAAATGAAAAGGCACCTTATGAGCTTGATGGAACAGAGATGCAGGATTTCCTTACCCATCTTGCCCTTGAGAAAAAGGTCTCACCATCAACGCAGAATCAGGCCTTAAATGCCCTTGTGTTTTTATTTAAAAATGTACTGAAAAAGGATATCTCTAATTACATTGATGCTATCAGGGCAAAGGAAAGACGAAGGCTTCCTGTTGTGCTTACCAGAAAAGAGGTAAAAAGGGTACTGAGTTTTATGGAAGGAGAGCAGAGGTTGATGGCTGCCCTTATGTATGGTTGTGGCTTGAGGGTAAGCGAGTGCGTGAGATTGAGGATAAAGGATATTGACCTTGAGCAGAACACTGTTACCGTAAGGGGAGGGAAGGGTGACAAGGACAGGATAACCCTTTTGCCCGAGTCTTTAAAGGATGGGCTCCTTGAACAGTTTAAACGGGCAAGGGCGATTTACGATGAAGACAGAAAGAAGGACCTGCCAGGTGTTTTCTTACCAGGTGCTTTAGAGAGAAAGTATCCGAGGGCATCAAAACAGTGGGGATGGTTCTGGCTTTTTCCATCTAAGTCCCTGTCGGTTGACCCAAAAACAAACACCATAAGACGGCATCATGTGCATTCAGCCACACTTCAGAGGGCAGTAAGGGATGCAGTGAAAAAGGCAGAGATTGCAAAACCTGCAACCGCCCACACCCTCAGGCATTCCTTTGCAACACACCTTATAGAGGATGGTTACGATATCCGAACGGTGCAGGAACTCCTTGGACACAAGAGCCTCAACACCACCATGATATACACCCATGTGGCAAAAAGAAACATACTGGGCGTGAAAAGTCCGCTTGATAGGAGTTTTTAAGAGCCCGCCTTTTTATCTTGCCAGTAGATTTCAGGTATAATTGTATTTCAGTTATGAGGATAAACTACGACCACATTCAGAAGGCCATGGAGGATGTGCGAAGGGACCGTTTTGATTATTACCTTGACCTTAAAACAGGTGAGGTCAAAGTGATTGCTGTAGAGATTTTAAACAGGGCAAATCAGATGCTCTATTTAAGCCCTGATGATGAATATGAGCCAGGTGTGGTGTTTGACAGCGAGGTGAATATTGAGGCTGAAGTAGATGAAGAGACCCTTGAGGCGATAGAGGAGGCACTTCGGGTTTTGCTTGATGAGAAACGCTATGTAAGGATTCCCGAAAGGGACTCTGCAGATGCCTTCTCAACGATGAGGGAATTTGCTGAGACTGTAGAGGATGAAGCTCTGAAGGAGGCACTTTTTCGTGCCCTTGATGGAAAGGGAGCCTTCAGGCGATTCAAAGACACCCTTTTGAGGGATAAAAGGGTGAGGAAAAGGTGGCATGGGTTTAATGCCCTTCATATGAAAAGGGTGATAAAGAGGTGGCTTGAACAGATAAACAGGGGTTTTTGACTGAAAAAGAGGCTAAATTTTATAATAACTTCATTATGGAATCTTTATTTAAAAACAACGAACACAAGGAGGTAGAAAAGTTGGAGACCTTAAAGAGTCTTGATGACAAGATTGCTTCTGCCATTGAGAAGGTAAGGTTGCTCAAGGAGGAAAAACAGGCTCTTGAAAGAAGGGTAAAGGAGCTTGAGGAGCTCTTAAATCAAAAAAACATGGAGATAGAGCAGCTTAAGGCTGAGAAGGGCTCGGTGAAGGG
>CAZIIE010000241.1:0-2232 GCA_964539375.1 uncultured Nitrospirota bacterium
CCAACCTGATATTCGAAAAATACACAGGCACCCATCTTGAGCTTGCCATGGATGCCGTTGACAATATGAGGGAAAACTGGTCAGAGGTGGAAAGGTCACTGAAGAGTGAGTGGTGAGATATACATCCCTATGTCCACTGCCCTTGCCGAGTGTGTCAGTGCTCCAACCGATATAATATCAACCCCTGCTAATGCTATCTCTCTTATGTTTTCAAGTCTAACGCCACCAGAAGCCTCAATAAGCACCTCTGGAGCCCTCCTTCTAATCTGCTTTACTGCTTCCCTCATCTCTTCAACCACCATGTTATCAAGCATGATAACATCAGCCCCAGCCTCCAGTGCTTCCTTTACCTCATCAAGGTTTTTTACCTCAACCTCTATCTTGAGAAGATGATGGGCCTTTTCCCGAGCCCTTTCAACTGCTTTTTTGATACCACCGGCTGTGCTGATATGGTTGTCTTTTATAAGTATTCCATCAAATAGACCAAAACGGTGATTATAGCCACCACCTACCCTTACAGCATACTTCTCAAGGGCCCTTAACCCAGGAGTGGTCTTGCGGGTGTCCACTATCTTTACCCCTGTGTCAGAAACCTCCCTGACGAATCTTGCAGTCAGGGTGGCGATACCGCTTAAGTGCTGTAAAAGATTAAGGGCAACCCTTTCACCAGAGAGTAACCCCCTGGTGTAACCCTCAATTTGGCATATAATGTTACCGCCTTTTACATAGCTTCCATCCTCAAAGGATTTAGACACCCTAACATCAGGCTGAAGGAGCCTGAAGACCTCAAGGGCAACATCAATACCAGCAAGCACAAGGTCTTCCTTTGCTACTATCTCTGCCCTGCTTATGTGGTTTTCGGGTATGAGTAGCTCGGTTGTCAGGTCTGAATTGCCAAGGTCTTCCTGGAGGGCAGCCCTGAGGAATGTAAGTAGATGAAACCTTTCTATCATTTCCTTTTAAGAAGGGATACAAACCCTATGATGCCACCTAAAATTGCACCAAAGGACAGGGCAGAACGCCAGTCAAAAAGGGTTGTCACATTACCTTCAACCTTTGATGCGGCAAGAAGGAGGGTCTTAACATTTTCAGCCTTTACATCCCTTGCTGCTAAAATACCTGAGGCAGAGTCTCTGACCTCTATCTTATCCCTGCCAACCACCAGAGGGGAAAGGGAAGAGCTTATATTCATCTGCTCAGAGGCTGACAGACAGCTGATACTTTGGTTTAGGTTTACATGACCTCCTCTTATCAGGCAGGCTGCTGTCTGCTCCATATTAACCCTATCACCATCAACGCTCAGTGCACCAACCTGCTGGAGGTTAATATGGTCACCATCAACAGAGCGTACGGTGCTCTGGTTGATGTTGATAACATCACCTTCAGCTATATCAAGGCTTCTCTTTTCTACGCTCTCTTCATTCATAACTATTCTCCCTTAAGTTCTTCAAGTCTCTTTATGCTTTCAAGGAGCTTTTCCTTTTTTTCGGTTAATTCATTATACCGCCTTTTTTCCTTTTCTACAACCTCACGGGGTGCCTTAGAGAGAAAGTCCTCGTTCAGGAGCTTTTTCTCCAGTGTCATAAGATTCTGGGTGAGCTTCTTCAGATCCTTATTAAGTCGGCCTATCTCTGAATCAACATCCAGTAACCCCTCAAGGGGGATGTAAACCTCCACATGCTCCCTAACTGAAGTGGCAATGCCCTTTCCACCAGTTGCATCTGAAGCGATGGTTATGCTTGAAGTCTTTGCCATCTTGCTGATGTACTTTGTATTTTCCCTTAAAACCCTTTCAGAGTCAGCATCATCGGGCTTGAGAATGACATCAAGCTCCTTGGAGGGTGCGATGTTTAGTTCTCCCCTTATGCTTCTAATACCGCTTATTGCATCAATTACAATCTCCATCTCCTGTTCAGCCTTCTGGTCCCTTTCCCTGTAGAGGGGATATTCCTTTATCATGATGCTTCCCTCTGTATGGGGAAGGCTTTGCCAGAGTTCCTCGGTGACAAAGGGCATAAAGGGATGAAGTAACTTCAGTATATTTTCAAGAATATAAACCAGACAATGCCTTGTGGCAGTCTTCAAGGCTGACTCTTCTTCTGAGTAAAGCACAGGCTTGGATAGCTCAATGTACCAGTCACAGAACTCATGCCAGATAAACTGGTAAACCTCTGTGGCTGCGTCATTAAACCTGTACTGGCTGAGGGCTTCATCAACCTCCTGAGTGGTGAG
>CAZIIE010000242.1:0-2230 GCA_964539375.1 uncultured Nitrospirota bacterium
CTCCAGACCTTTATAAGCTCCCTTAACCGACGGGTGTTTTCATGCGGGTTTTCACCCCTCAGAGCCTCTTTTATCTCGGGTAAGCCCTCAAGCTCTTTAATCTGGAGCCCCTCAGCTCTTATATGGTCGTAAAGCCCTTCTATGAGCTCCTCAAACAAAGAGGCCGTAAGCTGAAGGGCTGGTAGCCATCTGCCCAGGGTTGTGAGAAGCTCGGCTGGATAAAAAAGGAGGCTTTCAAGCTGCTTTGCGCTATAGGATTTTTTATGAAAGAACTCTCTTAACTCAAACGGTAGTTTCATAAACTTCATGGCAATCTCTAAGGTCTCCTCCGAGGGTCTCAGTTTAAGTATTTTACAGAGTTCTTTAGCCACCTTGTTTTTATCCTTTAGCACACCCCAGGCAAAGGCTACAAAGCCAAGCCTGTTTGCCCCTGTTGAGGATATCCAAGCCCAGTCCTGACAGAGCCTTAAGAAAAGGATTTCAGCTAAAGCTGTGTCGTTCTCTAAAACCACTGCATCCACCTCTACCTGAGGCTCCTCTTTCATAGCCCTGTATCTTCTAAAACCATCCACCAGGTGATACTTACCCTCAGGGTCAGTATAGACAACAAGAGGTAAAACCTGCCCCTTTAAACAGAAGCCCCCTGGTGGGGCCTCTTTGAAAAGGTAGGGCTGATAATTAAAGAGGCTATCCCTGTAGAGTATCTCTGAAAGTCTCAATCTCTTTATCCTCATAGCCTATCACCTTCAGGACATGCTCGCACCAGATTATATCTTCCTTACGGTTTCGCTTTTTATATCCCCTGTAAAGGACCTTCAGTTTTACCTCTATCTCTTCACGGAGTTTTTCTCTGAACTCGGGGTAGGACTCCTGTTCATACTGTTCCAGAAGGCTCTGCACCCTGAAACGGTCCATTGCCCTGAAGCGACGAGAAAGCTGGTCAGGATGTCCTCCAAACTTCACCACTCCGAACTCAGGCACAAGCCCCACAGGATGGTTTCTTGTTATTTTAAGCCAGAGGTCATAATCCTCGCAAACAGGGAAGTCCTCTCTGAACATGCCATACCGAAGGAAAAGCTCCCTTTTAATTAGCACCCCTGAGGGTGAGATAAGACAGCGCTTCAGCGATGGCTCCCAGGCCCATCCCTCGGGCTTTTTGTGATGTTTACAGGGGTTTACCCTTTTGCCCTTTCTTATCCATATCTCCTCTGACTGGAGTATCTCAAAAAAGGGATACCCCTTGAGATACTCAAGCTCCTGCTCAAGCTTTCTACGCTGCCAGTAATCATCGGAATCAAGAAAGGCAATCCAGTCGCCCGAACTCTCCATAACCCCTATGTTTCTTGCCACAGAGGGGCCCCTGTTTTCAGAAAGCCCTATTGCCCTTATTCTGCCATCGTAGGCCTTAAGGACATCACCTGTGCCGTCAGTTGAGCCATCATCCACCACAATAATCTCTGATGGCCTTGAGGTCTGTTCAATCACCGAGTCTATAGCCCTTTTTATGGTTGAGGCCCTGTTAAAAACAGGTATCACAACACTTATCCTCTCAGGGGAAACCCTTTCCTCTACAAAACTCAAAAGCCCTTTTACAGCCTCCTGAAGAAGGGGCAGACTGCTCAGGTACTGAGTGTCTCTGTGCTCATCAGCATAGTCGGTGCCAAACTTAAGGGCATGAAAGGCTACACCATGCTTTCTAAAGACCTCAGCCTGACTGTAACACTCCATGTCAACTGCATCAATCCCAGAGAGCCTTCCACTGAAGGGCTTTTCTACCTCATGAAGCCTGATATCCACTGGTTTTTTCTTAAGGGGAATGGGTATTCGCGGGTCAAGAAGAAGTGTTCTGTCTGAATGGGCTGAGCTAACCCACCTTGGCCTGAGCCAGACCCCGAGGGGAAGTGCCCTGTTTGTAAGGCCACAGCTACCTATGTTTAGCACAAAAAGGGGCTTAAGGTGTCTTACAATCAGCTCTGCCGCAATGCGGGCCCTCTGAGGTCCCACACCTGTTAGTACAATTAGAGGGTCTTTGTGGTTTTTGTGGTCAAAGGACTTAAGGGCACCAGAGGAAATTGCCTGAGAGCTTAGGACCTGAAGGCCCCTTTCTTTAAGCCACTCAAGGGGAAGCTCTTTTTTAAGAGAAACTGTTATTACCAGTTTGAACATCTTTTAACTTTATATGATGGTATTTCTTTTCACTCATTCTCGCCGAACATCCATGTGCAGCTCC
>CAZIIE010000243.1:0-2222 GCA_964539375.1 uncultured Nitrospirota bacterium
TGGAGATTTCTTCGCCTTCACCAAGGTGGCTAATGGTGTAGTTCTGGCAGAAAACGCAGCCAAGATTACAGTGGGTGAAAAAGATGGTGCCAGAGCCACCCCTTCCCACCAGAGGACGCTCCTCACCAAAATGGGGTCCCCAGCTTGAAACCACTGGCTTTTGAAGGGTTCTGCAAAAGCCCCTCTTTCCTTCAAGTCTGTTTACACCGCAGTTGCGAGGGCAGAGGTTACAGTTTTTCAAAATCTCATAGGCCCTGCTAACCCGTGCTCTGAACTCATCCTCACTGAGAGACCTGTAGGAAGGGAAAAGGCTACGAGAGCTTTGATGCAATCTCCTTTGCATTCCAGACTATCCTTTTCAGCCCGTCAAGAAGTATCACATAGATGCCCGATGCCTTTGGCATGCAGAGGCCCTCTATCAGCCTCTCCTCGTGCAGGGTGGAAAACTCATTGGCAGTTCTTTCTATCTCTGCCTCTGATTCAATGATGTAATTTGCAAGATACCTGTTACGGGCAAGCACCAGGTCTGAGAGATTTGAGAGCACCTCCTTAACCCTGTTAATCAGAAAGTTAATCTCTGAAACAGCCTTGTCGCTGAAAAGGATGTTTTCTTCGTTCTTCTGTTTGACCACCCTTATCATGTGCTCAATGTTTGATGCTATCCTTTCAAGATGCCCTGGTACCGGTGCATAAAGCCTGGCAAGCTCATCGGTGCCTGAAAGGTCAACAAGCTGGGGGGTCAGCTCCTTTTCTTCGGCCTTGACACTTTCAACCTGTTCAAGGGCAAGCTCAAGGGGTGTGTTTTTGCTGTAAATGAAGGCATTGTAAAGCAGGCTTATAGCCTCCTGAAGCCTGTCAACCATGGAATGGACCTTTTCAACAAAGCCTGTTGCCTCCTTTGTCTTCATGACACCCTCCTTTTTCATCCATGGGAAAACCCATGTTTAAGGAGTTATCAACCACCTCAACCTTCTAACTCCATTTTATCACAAAAACTCCAGCCCCTCAATCTCTTAGCATCCTGACAATGACCTTCAGTATCCGTCGCGATGAGGGTGTCACCTTAAAACGGTCATCCATCCTGTAGCCAACCACCCAGACTATCTGGTCTCCTGATACAAGGATTGGCACCGAGTCTCTCTGGTCTCGAGGCACCTTTTCATCCACAAAGAAGTCCTGGAGCTTTTTCTTTTTAGCAAGTCCGAAGGGGTAGAAGTAGTCCCCTGGTCTTCTTGCCCTTATCTTAAGGGGCATCTGTAAAGTGTCTGCATCAAAAACAGCCATGGTCTTACCATCTCCAAGGGCATCAACCTCAGAATGAACACTTGATATAAGAACAACCGATGCCTCCTTAACAACCGTCTCTCCAGGTATCTTCAGCTCCTGCTCCTTGACCACCTCGGGTCTTCTTGATGTTATGGTAAGGGTTGAATAGCCCTTTATCACCCTTACATTGTCGGGCAGATAAAGCCTTGCACCTGTCCTGCCCTCCTTCACAAGGTCAATTATCTGCTCAATGTGCTCGCTTGATATCCCCCTCAGACCCCTGACCTCATTAATAACAACAAGAAGTGCCCTCCTGAGTATAACCCTGTCAAGGTTTTCCATGGGTGTGAGAAAGAGCTCAACCCTCTCGTCATCCTTTCTGCTTATAAGGCGCATCAATGCCTTTGTGACCTGAATGTTTATAAAATCGTTCTCTTCCCTCAGTATCTGGGATGTCCTTAACAGGGTGCTTACCACACGGGGGTTGTATCTCTTCAGAATAGGCATAAGCTCGTGACGGATACGGTTACGGAGATAGTCCTTTTTCAGGTTTGATGGGTCAATCAGATAGCGGAGCCCCTGCTCTCTGAGATAATCCTCTATCATCCACCTCTGAAGCTCAATAAGGGGTCTTATGATCTTGCCCCTGACGGGCGGAATGCCTGCAAGCCCTATCGGGCCTGTTCCCCGTAGAAGCCTGATAAGCAGGGTCTCGGCCTGGTCGTCAGCATGGTGGCCTGTGGCAATCCTGTCAGCATCCTGTCTGATAGCCTCCTCCTCAAGCGCCCTGTACCTGAGTATGCGTGCTGCCTCCTGTATGCTTAACCCCATATCAGAGGCATAGCCCCTGACATCAATGCTCAGGCTCAAAAAATCCACGCCGAGCTCTTTGCATAGCTTTGAGCAAAACTCAATCTCATCGGAGGTGTTCTCCCTCAGCCCGTGGTCTATGTATA
>CAZIIE010000244.1:0-2190 GCA_964539375.1 uncultured Nitrospirota bacterium
CCCTGGCCAGACTGGAGTGTATTCAGGGTCTGCCCCCAGGCAAGGGAACTTGTAGAAGGTCTGCTTGGAAGTGATCTGCTGGGTTTTCAGATTCCCCTTTTTGTGCGAAACTTTATTGACTGTGTAAGGGAGCTAATTGCTGAGGCAGAGATAGATATGCACCGCCAGAGGATTATTTACAACGGACATGTAACCCAGCTAAGGGCCTATCCCATAAGCATAGACTTTGATAAGTTCAACAGTGAGGCAGGAAAGAAATCCATAGGGCGTGTGATGAACAACATCAGAGCCCAGTACGGCTTAAGGGAGGGTCTTATAGGTCTCGGGGTTGACCGTCTTGAATACACCAAGGCACTTATTAAGAGACTTCAGGCAATTGAGCTCTTTTTTGAGAAGTACAAAAGCTTCAGGGGGCGTTTCAGCTTTGTGCAGATAGTGACGGCAACGAGGATGAAAGAGCCCTATCTGAGCTATAAAAAGGCAGTGGAAGACATAGTTGAGAGGATAAACAGAAGGTTTTCCAAAAATGGATGGAAACCGATTGTATATATTGAAAAGAAGCTGAGCTTTCAGGAACTGGTTGCCTTTTATCGTATGGCAGATGTTGGGATAATCAGCTCCATATACGACGGGATGAATCTTGTGTCAAAGGAGTTTATTGCCTCTCAGGTTGATTGCAAGGGGGTGCTTATACTGAGTGAGCTTGCAGGCGCGGCTGAGGAGCTTGATGGTGCATTGCTGATTAACCCCTACGATGTTGAGGGCTTTGCTGAAAAGATTCATCTTGCCCTGAAGATGAGGGCTGAGGAAAAAGAGCAGAAAATGAAGAGCTTAAGAGAGCATATAAGAGAAAGGGATATCTACAGATGGATTACCGACATCCTTAACGATATAATTGATATAGCCAGCTTCAAGAACAAAAGGTGCACCTATCTTATGGACTACCTGAGCGAGGTTCGCCAGAGGATTGGTAAACCCTTTTTCTTTCTTGACTACGATGGAACCCTTACCCCAATTGTGGAAAGCCCTGACCTTGCAGTGCTTGATGATGAGATGAGAGATATCCTTGAGAGTTTAAAAAACTTGGTGCCTGTGGCAATCATAAGTGGAAGGAGCCTTGAGGACCTTCGTCAGAGGGTTGGCATTGATGGCCTATTATATGCTGGCAATCACGGTGCAGAGATTTCCGATGGTGAAAGGGTGATTGTTAGCAGGGAGACTGAACTTGAAAAGCAGAAGATGACCGAGGTGGTGGAGAAACTGAGAGATGCCCTGTCTGATATTGAGGGGTTGATTATTGAGGACAAGGGCATAACAACCAGTATCCATTTCAGAAAAGTGAAGGTCAAGGACCTGAAGGTCCTCACCAGAAGATTTCATCAGATTATGAGGGAGTACAATGATATCTTCAGGATAACAACAGGTAAAAAGGTCTTTGAGATAAGACCTCTTAGTGCCTGGAACAAGGGTGAAGCGGTGGAGTGGATACTTCAGAATTACGGTCACGATAGAGTTCCCATATATATTGGGGATGATGTAACCGATGAGGATGCCTTCAGGGCTCTGGAAGGTAAGGGGATATCAATCGGGGTAGGGCTAAACTGCGGGGTTGATTATTTTCTTAAGGACCACAAAGAGGTGAAGAGGTTTCTCAGGGAGGTTGTCCGTTGGCTAAGGCATTGATGTTTCAGGGCACCGGTTCAGGGGTTGGAAAAAGCCTTATAGCAGCGGCCTTCTGCAGAATCCTGAAAAGAAGGGGCTACAGAGTTGCACCCTTTAAGTCCCAGAATATGGCGCTTAACTCCTTCGTAACCAGAGAGGGCGGTGAGATTGGAAGGGCACAGGCTCTTCAGGCTGAGGCAGCAGGTGTGGAGCCAACGGTTTACATGAACCCTGTATTGCTAAAGGCATCTGGACAAAAGGGAGCCCAGGTGATAGTGCTTGGCAGGGTTCATTCAACCATGTCTGCGAAGCAGTACTATAGCTTCAAGAACGAAGCCTGGGAGGCTGTGAAGAAGGCATGGAGTCTGTTAAGCAGTCAATACGATGTGGTGGTGATAGAAGGGGCTGGCTCTCCTGCTGAGATAAACCTGATGGACAAAGAGATAGTGAATATGGCTGTTGCAAGGCTTACCGATGCAAGGGTGTTTCTTATAGGAGATATAGACCGTGGAGGGGTTTTTGCCTCCC
>CAZIIE010000245.1:0-2175 GCA_964539375.1 uncultured Nitrospirota bacterium
GGATGATGATTGGGAAACCTGCCATCAGGCTCTGAGTATAGCTCCACCACCTCGCAACCAAGTCCCCTGAGGATATCAGGTGCCACAAGCCCTGCGGTACCGTTACCTGAATCCACAACAACCTTGAACACAGGGTATTCGGGGCTATTAAGATACGAAAACTCACCGAGTACAAACTCCCTGTAAGAGGAAACAATGTCGTGGGGCCTTACCGATGCCTTTTTTTGCGGTAGATAGTCTTGTTGGTTAATTATCTTTCTTATTTTCTGGATGTCCTCACCAAAGATGGTCTCCTTGCCGATGCTCAGTTTGAAGCCATTAAACTCAGGTGGATTGTGGCTTCCAGTGACCATAATGCCACCGTCAAGGTTCAGATGATGAATGGAGAAGTACTGAAGTGGAGTGGGACATACACCGATGTCCACCACCTCAATCCCTGAAGATGTAATCCCCTTAATCAGTGACTCTTTAAGCACAGGTGAGCTTAAACGAACATCCCTTCCTACGCTTACCCTTCGGGCATCAGGGTTTTTTTCTTTAAGAAGCCTTGAAAAGGCCCTGCCCAGGTTGTAGGCAAAATCAGGGGTAAGTTCCCTTTCAGCAATCCCCCTTATGTCGTACTGTCTGAAAATGTGTTCAGGATACATCCCTTCAGCCTCCCCTATGCAAGAACCACCTTTGATTTATACCCTTTCCTGAAGGCTGCGGTTGCATTACGGGTGTCCACAATCAGTTTTGCGTGCTTGAGGATGAACTCATAGTCATAGGATGAGTGGTCAGTGGCAATCACCACACAGTCGTAACGGGCAAGGTTTTTTTCTGTTAGTTTTATGGATTTCTTTTTAAAGTCATAAAGCCTCATCCTGTGGGTTTTTGGCACATAGGGGTCGTTGTAATCCACCTTTGCACCCCTTTTCTCAAAGAGTTCCATAAGTTTCAGCGAGGGCGATTCCCTTATGTCATCAATGTCCTTTTTGTAAGCAAGACCGAGTATGAGTATCCTTGCTCCCTTTATGCTCTTTCCCCTCTCATTAAGGGCCTCTATGGTTTTGTTAACCACATAGTAGGGCATGGAGGTGTTCACCTCACCGGCAAGCTCAATGAAACGGGTGCTCAGGTCATACTCCCTTGCCTTCCAGGTCAGATAGAAGGGGTCAATGGGAATGCAATGCCCTCCCAGCCCAGGGCCAGGGTAGAAGGCCTGAAAACCAAAGGGCTTGGTCTTTGCAGCCTCAATAACCTCCCATACATCAACCCCCATACGGTCAAGCAGAACCTTCATCTCATTGACAAGGGCAATGTTTACTGCCCTGTATATGTTTTCAAGTAGCTTTGTTGCCTCAGCAACCCTTGTGGATGAAACAGGCACGGTCTGCTCTACGATTGTGCTGTAAAGTGCCTCTGCTACCTTAAGGCATCTTTTTGTGTAACCACCCACCACCTTCGGGATTGTGCGGGTGGAGAAGTCAGGGTTGTTGGGGTCTTCCCTTTCTGGTGAGTAGGCAAGAAAGAAGTCCCTTCCAGCCCTGAGACCGGTGGATTCAAGGATTTTCCTCATCTCCTCATCGGTTGTGCCAGGGTAGGTGGTGGACTCAAGTACTACCAGCTGCCCCTTTCTCAGATAACGGGCGATGGTCTCTGTGGTGGAAAGGACATAGCTGAGGTCAGGTTCTCTGTGTCTGTTAAGAGGTGTGGGAACGCAGATTACTATGCAGTCCATCTCCGAAAGCCTGGAAAAGTCGGTGGTAGCTTCAAAAAGGCCCTTACCGGACTGGCCAATTTCACCTATCCTTTCAGAGGGGATGTGTTTTATGTAGGATTTGCCCCTGTTAAGGGCTTCGGTTTTGGCAGGGTCAACATCAAAGCCTGTTACCCTGAAACCACTTTGACAGAACTCAATCACAAGGGGTAACCCCACATAACCAAGCCCGATTATACCAACCCTTGCAGACCTGTTCCGTATCCTTTCAATAAGCGATTTGTCCATCCTGCCTCCTTATGTGTTTGTTTCTCTTTGACCCATCTGCTTTTATTTAAGATAATCTATGCAAAAAATATACCAGAGACCATGAAAAAACATAGGAGCTGAAAATCCTTTATCCCGTTACACCCTTTGGCTAACTATGTGCTGGACAAGCTCTTTCAGGTTGTTAAAGCTTCTATCAGCCAGTTTTG
>CAZIIE010000246.1:0-2149 GCA_964539375.1 uncultured Nitrospirota bacterium
TGCAAAGCTATACAAAGGGGAGGGTGAGATAATAAGGGTGAGTGGTCTTTTTGCACAGGCCTTTCAGAGGAGGTTTCCCTGGGCTCCGGTGCTGAGAAGTAAGGATTTATACATACATTCAAACCTGTCCCTTTTTATAAAACGAGCCGTAGTGCTTAGCCGATGGATGGGGATTATCGGTAGGTTAATCTCACTGGGATAGAACTCCCCGAGGTTCAATATGCATAGCAAGCGAGTAAATCTGCCTTACGGCATCTCTATGTAAGGAGGATAAAAATTCTTACGGGTACAAGCTACCCTAAATCACGGGACATTGTCCATTGGTCTTGCCACGGCCTTAGCGAGCAAATGTAATAAAAAACAGTGGAAGATACCCTGCGGCAAGACCGCAGGGTATCTTCATTTTCAGGAAGTCATAAGTATCTTTAACGCCCTCAGTCTGCTTGGATGTTTTAGCTTCCTCAGAGCCTTAGCCTCAATCTGACGCACCCTTTCACGGGTGATTGAAAGGTGTCTGCCTACCTCTTCAAGGGTATGGTCACGGTCAACACCGATACCAAAGCGCATCCTTATCACCTTTTCTTCCTTTGGTGTCAGTGTGCTTAAAACCCTCTGAATATGGTCTGACATCTCAGCCCTTTCTGCATCCGAGTAGGGTGATGGGCTGTTTACATCACCAATAAAGTCCTCAAGCTCGGTGTCTTCATCACCAACAGGGGTCTGAAGGGCAATTGGGTCCTGAATAGCCCTGAAAACCTCTTCAACCTTTCTGGTTGGCACTCCGAGTTTCTTTGCAATCTCCTCATTGGTAGGCTCACGGCCAAGCACCTGAGTAAGCTCTCTGGTAACCTTTGTTACTCTGTTGTAAAACTCCATCATATGCACAGGCACACGAATGGTCTTTGTCTGGTCAATCAATGCCCTTGTTATGGCCTGACGTATCCACCAGGTGGCATAGGTGCTGAACTTAAAGCCCTTTTCATACTTGAACTTGTCAACTGCCTTCATGAGCCCAATGTTGCCTTCCTGTATAAGGTCAAGAAGGGGAAGGCCTCTACCCACATAGTTTTTGGCGATATTTACTACCAGTCTCAGGTTACGGGTAATGAGCTCGTTTTTGGCAGTGGTAACAAGCTGCTGGGCCTTGGATATCCTGTCCCACATCTGTCTGAAATCATCTATCTTAACACCCAGTTCAGCCTCAAGCCTTTTGTATTCCTCGTTTATCTCCTTATAAAGAGCCTCTAATTTTACTGGCTTGATGCCCTTTTTCTTCTTTTCCCGTATTAGCTTTCTCAGACCTTTAATTCCCTTATATCTTTCTACCCTCTTATCAAGTGACCTTATGTAGCGGTTGACCTCCTCAAGGTGTTCCAGTGTGAGCCTTAATACTTCATCTGCCCTTTCGTCCTCATTCATCATTTCCTCTTCATCTTCAAGTCCCATTTCAAACTTTTTATAGATTGGAAGCTTTGTAACGATACTCTTTATGATGTTTCTACCCTCTTCAAGGTTTTTGGCAAGCTCGGTCTCCTCGTCCTTTGTGAGTATGGAGATGTCTCCCATTGAATGGAAGTAGGCCTGAACAAGGTCTTCGGTCTTTTCATACTCCTCGGTCTCTTCCTGGGGTACTTCAGCCTGGGTATATCCTTCATCAACGACCTTAACACCCATATCCTGAAGCAGGTCCATCAGGTCTTCCAGCTCATCAGGGGAAAAGTATTCTGATGGTAGCGCCTCATTGATCTCATCATAGGTCAACATTCCCCTTCTTTTTCCAAGGGTTATTATCTCTTCAAATATATCTCTTTCTCTCATCTATCTCTCACCGTCCTTTATACAAAAATAAAAGGGAGTATATCCCTTTTTCATTATATACCATTTTTGGCTGATTCACAATATGGGGGAAAGATTAGTGTATTTGTTATTGGTGTATTGGTCTATTGGTCTATTGGTTAATTTGGTTAATTGTAATTAAATTCCTTTCACCATTATACAACTAACCTCTACACCAATTACCTCGCAAATCGTTCAACGATTTGCAGTTTTCTTTACCAACAGGAGGATACTGGTTAAGAGTAAATCCTAAATCCTAAATCCCAATTCTCCAATTTCTCAACACCTCCATGCTTCTTAACCACAAAGCCTA
>CAZIIE010000247.1:0-2125 GCA_964539375.1 uncultured Nitrospirota bacterium
TCAAACGGTTTAAACTGTTTAAAGGGAGTTAAAAAATGGCTCTTTTAGAGAACATAGACAGCCCTGAAGACCTAAAACTTCTTGGCATTGACGAGCTTGAAAGCCTTGCTGATGAGATAAGAAAGGAGATTATCCACACCGTTTCCTGCACAGGGGGGCATCTTGCATCAAATCTTGGTGTGGTAGAACTTACCCTTGCACTACACTATGTTTTTGAATCTCCCCGAGACCGCATTGTCTGGGATGTGGGCCATCAATGCTACACCCATAAACTTGTAACTGGCCGAAGAAAAAGATTTTCCACCCTCAGACAATTCAAGGGCATTTCAGGATTTCCAAAGATATCAGAAAGCCCCCATGACCACTTTGGCACAGGACACAGCTCCACCTCAATATCTGCAGCCCTTGGAATGGCCATTGCCCGTGACCTCAAGGGTGAAGATTATCATGTGATTGCAGTAATCGGTGACGGAGCCATGACCGCCGGGCTTTCCTTTGAGGCCCTTAACAATGCAGGTCAGCTCAAGGTTCCAATGATTGTGGTGCTTAACGACAATGAGATGTCCATATCAAAAAACGTCGGTGCCATCTCAAAGTATTTAAACAAGATACTGACAACCGATTTCTATAAGCGGTTCAAGAAGGATACAAAAAATATCCTTCAAGGCATACCCCGTCTGGGCTCAAGCATGTCCCGCTTTGCTCACAAGCTGGAAGAGACGGTTAAGGGCTTCTTTCTACCCGGACAGCTCTTTGAGGAGTTCGGCTTCAATTACATTGGGCCCATTGATGGGCATAATGTACGAGAGCTGATTGAGACCTTTCAGGCAATCAGGGATATAAAGGAGCCCATACTTGTTCATGTGATAACAAAAAAGGGCCGCGGCTATGACCCCTCGGAGCAGGACCCTTCCTGTTTCCACGGTATCGGCCCCTTTGATAAGGTAAGTGGCAGGGCTGTGTCAACCTCTGACAGGCCATCCTACAGCAGTGTGTTTGGTAGTGCCCTTTTAGAGATTGCGGAAAAAAGGAAGGATGTGCTTGCCATCACTGCTGCCATGAAGGAGGGCACAGGGCTTAAGGAGTTTTCAGAACTATTCCCCGAGAGGTTTTTTGATGTGGGTATTGCTGAGCCCCATGCTGTCACCTTTGCAGCAGGCCTTGCAAAGGATGGATACAGACCTGTGGTGGCCATATACTCTACATTTTTGCAAAGGGCCTATGATGAGATTATCCATGATGTGGCACTTCAGAACCTGCCAGTGGTCTTTGCCATAGACAGGGCAGGACTTGTAGGAGAGGATGGACCCACCCACCATGGTGTGTTTGATATAAGTTATCTTAGACACATTCCCAACATGGTTGTAATGGCACCAAAGGACGAGCAGGAACTCAAGATGATGCTTGAGTTTGCCTTTACCCTTAATGGCCCCTCATCCATAAGATACCCAAGAGGAAGAGCCACCGAGAGCTTCCCTGCACCACCTCAACCGTTGAGGCTTGGTGAGGCTGAACTCTTATGTGAAGGCTCTGAGCTTGCTTTGCTTGCTGTTGGCAACATGGTTTATCCTGCCTTTCAGGCTGCTGAGGAGTTAAAAAAAGAGGGTTACAGCATCACAGTGGTAAACATGAGGTTTATAAAGCCCATTGACAGCCATCTTATTGCCCAACTTGCCCAAACCCACAATGCCCTTATCACAGTAGAAGAAAATGCCCTTGCTGGTGGCTTTGGTTCAGCAGTGCTTGAGACCCTCACCAGCATGGGGATAAAGACCCCCAGGGTCAGGCTTCTTGGCATCCCTGATACATTCATTGAACAGGGTGACCTCAAAAGCCTCCGCAGAATGCTTGAACTGGATGTGGAAGGCATTAAAAACAACTGTCTTGGTCTGCTTCAGGAGACCGAAAGGTCTCACCGTTAGCAAACTCCCTTTATGAAGACCCGCCTTGACATAGCTCTTGTAAAAAGGGGATTTTGTAAAAGTCGTGAAAGGGCAAAGGCACTCATTATGGAGGGAAAGGTTCTGGTCAATGGTCTTTTAGCCACAAAGCCTGGCACCCAGATAAACGAAACCGACACAATAATCCTTAAAGAAGATGACATACCCTATGTTAGCAGAGGTGG
>CAZIIE010000248.1:0-2112 GCA_964539375.1 uncultured Nitrospirota bacterium
ACAGCCCATCAGTATTACCAGTAAAACCTTTTTCATCTTACCCCCTAACGGAAGAATCTGTAGGCCTTCTGAAGAAGGTCCTCTTTGATTATTATTTTACCATCCCTTATCTCTGAATTAAGAGGGATTGGCACATGGTTTCCTCGCCAGCCCTCAGGATTATTGAGGTCAAAGGCAAAGTTGTGATGGATACAGATAAGTCTGTTATCTTCTACCTTAAAGCCCATCTTGGCCTTATAACATAGATAATCGGCATCAAGATAGGTCTTTATATTGTCTGGGGAAAACCTGATGACCATGAAGTCAATGTTTCTTCCCCTGTAGCGATAGGTGTAAAAACTAACCCTGTCTTTTAGTGTGTCCACAGGGATGCTAACAAGCCCGTGCTCTGCCCTGACCAGGGTAAACTGAGGTGCCAGTTTGACCTTCTTGCAGGATACCGCAAGAAGAACCAATATGACAAGAGCAATCAGGGCCGCCCTTTTGCTCATTCACCCTCCCTGATTGCCTCATAGGGCTCAAGCTTTGAAGCAGCCATAGCGGGAAGCATAGATGCAATGAGCCCAGTCAGCTCGGCAAATACCACTGCAACCACCACAAGTATCACCAGCATCTCGGTAGATGGAACCAGATAGGGAAGCTTCAGGTCCTTCTTGATCAGGTCTTTAACAAGGTTAAGGAACACCCCTGAACCTATTATCCCTACCACTCCACCAATAATGGATATAAAGGATGCCTCGGTTATTATAAGCCTGAAGATATGTCTTCTCTTAGCACCCATTGCCCTTAAAAGCCCTATCTCTCGCTTTCGCTCATTAACTATCATGGAGAAGGCAAACCCGATAAGAAGAAGTGCAATAAGCCAGACCACCACACTTATGGTAACGATACCCCTCAGAAGTCCCTTCATCTGTTTCCTTACCGTGCTTATCACCTTGTCCGAGGCAATGGCCTTTACCCCAGGCACATCGTGTTCAATCCTGATGGCAACCCTCTCAGGGGAGATGTTTTCATCAACCTGAACCAGTACTGCTGAGATCTTATCCCTGTCAATCTTAAGAGGAACCATTGCCCGCTCAACCGATGCCTCAGCCATCTTGTATGCACCTTCCATTGTCATGAACACCCCACGGTCAAAGTACTCCATCCCCGTGGGCTCAAGGGTGCCTGCCACATCAAAGGCACTTCCATAAAAGGGAATGGTATCTCCTGGTATTACGGGTATATCCCTTCCTGTTATTATTTCATTAAACCTCAGAGGTCTGTTAAGATGCTGTTCAAGCCAGGGCTTTATGGTAAAGTCTGACTCTGGATCAATAGCTGTTATAAACACATCCACATTATAACAGCAGGTAAAGGATGTGGGCTTGATATAAAGATGAGGAGATACCCTCTTTACACCCTTTACTGTCCTGACCTTCTCCAGCACATCCTTTGGCATATAAAAGGTGGTTGGTTTACCGGTAAGTAATGCACTCTTTGCCTGAGCCTCGTAACCTTCAGGCACCACCAGTATATCGGCACCAAGCCGATAGGTGCCGATCTTGAGGGCATTCTTCATGCCAGAGGTAAAGATGGTGGCACCAAAGAGTGCAGCACTTACCACAGTAACTGCAAGCAGAAGTATCAGGGTTCTTGCTAATTTTCGCTTTAGGTTTCTAAGTGCAAGACCGAATATACCGACTTTCTTTTTCATGATTTTCCCCTGTAGTGGAATTTGGAAGTTTAGAATATCATTATAATGTTTTGTCTAAAATAATACAAATTTCCTTCTTGATTTTTTATGAAGGAAAATTGAGAAGGTTTTAAAGGAGGGGCTTAGAGGCCCCTCCAGTTTTATTAACAGCCCTTGATAACCCTCTTTTTCTTTGCTGGATTCCAGTCAACCTCAATACCGCAGAGAAGTGGGGAGCCCTGGTCAATGGTTACCTCTATGCCGTATTTGCTGTGGCAGCTGTAGCATGCAGAGACCTGCTTTTCTATTTCATGGGTCTTGGTGTTTATGACCACAAGGAGACTGTCGTTTTCATAGGTCCTGGCTGCTGCAAGGGCATATTTACCATCAGGGGTGAACTCAAAGTCATGGGGTCTGATGTTGTCAGGAAGAACGAT
>CAZIIE010000249.1:0-2097 GCA_964539375.1 uncultured Nitrospirota bacterium
TTCCACTTGTTGGCTCAAGTATGGTAAGCCCTGGTTTAAGCCTTCCCTGCTCCTCGGCATCCTTAATCATGTAATAGGCAATACGGTCTTTTACAGAACCACCAGGATTGGCTCCTTCAAGCTTTGCATAGAGCCTCACACGGGGATTGGGATTAATCCGTTCAAGTAACACCAGTGGGGTATTTCCTATGGAGTCAAGCACACTCATGGTAACCGAAAAGATAGTTTATAACTTTGAAGGGAATTTTTTCAAATTTGTTATAACACTATCAGGTAGCACAACTAACATAGAATAAAAAATATGTTATAATCCAGATAATAAAGAGGAGGAACGGGATGTCGGATTTTTATCAGACTGGAATAGTATCCACCTTTCACAGGCTTGGAGAGATTGAAATTGAAAGGATAGAGGCTGAACTCACCTGGTATGCCTCGGAAAGGCCTGTCGCCCTTGTGCTTCCCTCCCTTTATAGTGAACTTGAAGGAGAGGCTTTAAAGAACATTATCCAGAATCTTAAAGAGGTTCGTTATATTGATGAGGTGGTGGTTACCCTGGGGCCCTGTAGCAGGGAGCAGTTTGAGCATGCAAAAAAATACTTCTCTGTTTTGCCCCAGAAGACCATGATTATTTGGAATGATGGAAAGGGAATGACCGAAATCTACAGGGCTATTGAGAATGCCGAACTGCCAGTGGGAGAGGAGGGAAAGGGAAGGTCAGCCTGGATGGCCTATGGATACATACTATCGGAGCAGCGATTTCATGCCATTGTGCTTCATGATTGTGACATTGTTACCTATAACAGAGAAATGCTTGCCCGACTTACCTATCCAGTTACAAATCCTAACCTTGATTATCACTTCTGTAAGGGCTACTATAGCAGGGTTACAGACCGTTTGCATGGAAGGGTTACAAGGCTTCTGGTTACGCCTCTAATCAGGGCTTTGCAGCGAATACTTGGCTGTGAGAATCAGCTATTGATGTTTTTTGACAGCTTCCGTTACCCCCTGGCAGGAGAGTTTTCCATGGTAACTGACCTTGCAAGGGTGTTGAGAATACCAGGCGACTGGGGCCTTGAGGTCGGTGTGCTTGCAGAGGTCTATCGCAATACATCCCTTAGAAGGGTATGTCAGGTTGACATTGCAGAAAACTATGAACACAAACACCAGGAGCTATCCCCATCGGATGCCACAAAGGGGCTTCATAAGATGTGCGTTGATATATGCAAGAGCCTCTTCAGAACCCTTGCCTCAGAGGGTATAGTGTTTTCAGATGGTTTCTTTAACACCCTCATATCCACCTATATGAGAACAGCTCAGGATATGCTTAAAAGATATGAAGATGATGCTGCCATCAATGGACTTCTTTTTGACCGCCATGAGGAAAGCCTTGCTGTGGAGACCTTCACAAAGGGGATAAAACAGGCGGCAGAGATAATAATGAAAGACCCTCTCGGGGTTCCCCTGATTGCAAGCTGGGACAGGGTTTCATCAGCCATACCTGATATCTTTACAAGAATCAAGGAGACCGTGGAAAGAGACAATGGAGGTTCCTGATGGAAAATCTTAAAGACCTGCTGATGCCTTCATTGGTAACAGTAGCAGCCCTTTTTATCCTCTTTGTTTTAAGAGAGATTGGTTTCAAACTGGTTCACCGATGGGCTGAAAAGACAAAGACCACCGTAGATGATATAATCCTTAGCAGTTTAAAAACACCTTCTGTTTTCTGGACTATTGCCCTTGCCCTTTATCTCGGGGTCGCCTTTTCAAAGGTATCAGAAAAATACACTAATTACATAAACAAGATTATCTATGTAGCCCTTGTGCTTTCTATAACAATCGTATTTGCCCGTCTTTCAGGAAGATTGTTCAGGTTTTATGTTGAAAGGGCCAAAAGCCCTGTGCCTGCCACGGGGCTTGCCAATGCAACAATTAAAGGGGCAATCCTCATTACAGGAATTCTTCTGATAATGAGCGGTCTCGGTATATCCATTACCCCCATTATCACTGCCCTTGGTGTTGGAGGTCTTGCAGTGGCTCTTGCACTTCAGGATACCCTTGCAAATATGTTTGCAGGCATACACATCATGCTTGAGAGAA
>CAZIIE010000250.1:0-2095 GCA_964539375.1 uncultured Nitrospirota bacterium
CTACCCCCTACACCCTATTTTTCGGTTTTGCTGGTTCTGCCTTAATTCTTCTTCCCTTCAACAATGCACCATTTAATGCCCTGAGCACTTCAGGTGCAGCCTCTTCCATTACTTCTACAAAGCTAAAGGCATCATACATCATTATCTTTCCAAGGGATTCAAAGTTCACCCCTGATTTTTCAACGATTAGCCTGACCAGGTCTCCCACACTGAGGTTATCCCTTTTGCCAAGGGTGATAAAAAGCCTCACTGTTGAGGATGTTTCATCCTCTTCATCATCCTCATAGTCATAGAGGGCTGATAGGGCTGATGCGGCAATATCTCTGAGGGAAAACCTCTCGGAAAGCTCATCTACCATTTCAAGGTAATTTACATGTTCACCCTTTTCAATGAGCTCAGAAATCTCATCCTTGAGTTCCTCCAGCTTCACCCTCTGGACATCCTCTTTAGTGGGTAGCTCTGCCCTGAGTATGCGGGTTCGGGCTGTTCGTTCAATAAGGCGGAGATTTTTATACTCCCTCGGTGTAACAAAGGTAATGGCAATGCCTGACCTGCCAGCCCTTCCTGTTCTACCGATGCGGTGAATGTAACTGTCGGGGTTCTGGGGTATGCTGTAGTTTATCACATGACTGACCCCTGAGATGTCAAGACCCCTTGCAGCAACATCGGTGGCAACCAGTATATCTATATCGCCTGTTTTGAACTGCTTGATCACCCTGTCGCGATGGGCCTGGGTGAAATCACCATGGATTGCACCTGCATAGTATCCCATCTGTTTGAGTCGGGATGAGACCTCGTCCACCTCTTTTTTGGTATGGCAAAAAACAAGAGCCAGGGCAGGGTCTTCAACATCAATAATCCTTGAAAGGGCCTTCAGCTTGTTGTTCTGTCGCACCTCGTAAAAGACCTGCTTGATTTTGGAAACCACCATCCTTTCTGTATTGACCGAAACCCTGACGGGCTCTCTCATGTACCGCCTTGACACCCTGAGTATCTCTGGCGGCAGGGTAGCGGAAAAGAGCATGGTCTGTCTGTCCAGCGGTGTTTTACCGAGTATCTGTTCTATGTCATTGATGAATCCCATATTGAGCATCTCGTCAGCCTCATCAAGCACCACTGAGCTGATGCCCTTTAGGGAAAGGGTCTTTCTGTTTATGTGGTCAATAATCCTTCCAGGTGTGCCAACCACAATCTGCACACCCTTTTTTAATGACCTTATCTGCCTCTCAATGGACTGTCCACCATAGATGGGCAATGAAAGAATGCCCCTGTACTTGCCCACCCTGTTAAGCTCCTCTGCTATCTGAACCGCAAGCTCTCTGGTGGGTGCAAGCACCAGTGCCTGGGGTGTCCTTTTTTCAGAGCTGTGTTCAACCAGAGGTATGCCAAAGGCAACGGTCTTTCCTGTGCCTGTCTGGGCACGGCCAATGACATCCTTTCCTTCAAGGGCAGGTGGAATTGCCATCTTCTGAATAGGTGTGGGCTCTTCAAAACCCATCTCTGAAAGGGCTTTCAGAACCTCTCGGGATAATCCAAAATCACTAAATCCTATCTGCATACTACTCTCCTTACTTTTTCATTGATTGTTTTTTGAGATGTCGGGTTCAGGACCTTTTCTGCTGAGCCCGTCTGTAGCGGGAGGCCTTTATCTTTCTTTTGCGTGCCTCACGCTGTTTGCGGCGTTTTTTTACGGAGGGTTTTTCGTAGAACCTCTTGTTTTTTAAGTCCCTGAAGAGACCCTCTTTTTCCACTTCTCTTTTAAGAAGCTTAAGCGCCCTGTCTATGTTGTTGGCATTGACCTTTACTTCCAAGTTCGTCCATCCTTTCCTTTTAAGATAGCCCCTTTTAAATAAAAGGGCCGCAAAAACAAAAGTCTTTGCGGCCCTTTGGATGCAAAAACTCTCGTATTTGCTAAAAGCATTATCGCATAAAGGGTTCAAAAAAAGCAAATCCAGTTTTCAGCTATCAATCACATCCCTGAGGACTCTGGCAAGCTCGGTTGTCCTGAAGGGTTTTTCCACCACTGCCTGAAACTCGCCTCTCAGTTCAGGTGGGACCTCCTGAAGACCATAGCCTGTGATGAGCACAAACTTCA
>CAZIIE010000251.1:0-2093 GCA_964539375.1 uncultured Nitrospirota bacterium
AAATTTGGGAAATTGATGTTTGGAATTTGTTTAGAATTTCGGATTTAGGATTTAGAGATTAAGGATATACAGGAGTTAGCATGTTTAAGGGAACCACCATATTGTGTGTAAGAAAGTCAGGAAGGGTGGCAATGGCAGGTGATGGACAGGTAACAATGGGAAACACCGTGCTCAAGCACAATGCCCGAAAGATAAGGAGACTCTATGAGGACAGGGTGATTGCAGGTTTTGCTGGTGCCACAGCTGATGCATTTACCCTTTTTGAGAAATTTGAGGGAAAGCTTGAGTCTTACAGGGGAAACCTCACCCGTGCTGCAGTGGAGCTTGCCAAGGACTGGCGAACTGACAGGATTTTAAGAAGGCTTGAGGCACTGCTTGTGGTGGCTGACAAAGAACACACCCTTATTATTTCTGGTAACGGAGATGTGATTGAACCAGAGCATGGTATTGCTGCCATTGGCTCTGGCGGACCCTATGCACAGGCTGCTGCACAGGCACTTTTAGAAAATACCGACCTTCAAGCCCGTGAGATAGTTGAAAAAGCAATGAAGATAGCTGCCCAGATATGTATATATACCAACGAAAACCTGATATTAGAGGAGATTTAGGATGCAAAGGACTTTGGAGATGAATAAAGCTACAGAGCATGAACAGAGATGGATAAAGGAAATGGAGGAGCTTACTCCTTCAAGAATCGTCCAGGAGCTTGATAAATACATAATAGGACAGAAGAAGGCGAAAAAGGCTGTTGCCATAGCTCTCAGGAACCGCTGGAGGCGCCAGAAGATAGCCCCTGAGCTAAGAGAGGAGATACTTCCAAAGAACATCATCATGATTGGCCCAACTGGTGTTGGTAAGACCGAGATTTCAAGAAGACTTGCCCGACTTGCCAATGCACCTTTTCTGAAAGTGGAGGCATCAAAGTTTACCGAGGTTGGCTATGTTGGTAGAGATGTGGAGTCAATGATAAGAGACCTGACCGAGATATCGGTAAACATGGTGAGGAAGGAACATATGGAATCTGTTCAGGAGAGGGCAAGGGCTCTGGCTGAAGAAAGGGTGCTTGACCTTCTACTCCCTCCACCAAGAACAGGCTTTGGTGTTCAGGAAGAGGAGAGCAGATTCTCTGAGACAAGAGAAAGGCTCAGAGAACAGTTAAGGGCAGGCAAGTTTGATGAGCGGTATGTTGACATAGAGGTAAAGGAAAAGGTGATGCCCTTTGGTGTTATATCCAATGTGGGACTTGAGGAACTGGAAATCAATCTCAAGGAGATGATGGGTAACCTATTCCCTGAAAGACCCAAGAGGCGGAAGGTAAAGGTTGCAGAGGCTCTGGAGATACTTACAAAACAGGAAGCAGACAAACTGATAGATATGGATAGGGTAAAAAAAGAGGCCATAAGGAGGGCAGAGCAGGCAGGGATAGTATTTATTGACGAGATAGACAAGGTTGCCTCAAGGGGCTCAGGCCATGGCCCTGATGTATCAAGAGAAGGGGTTCAGAGAGACCTGCTACCCATTGTGGAAGGAACCACTGTTAATACAAAGCACGGTCCTGTCAGAACAGACCATATCCTTTTTATTGCTGCAGGTGCATTTCACATGGCAAAGCCCTCAGACCTCATACCAGAGCTTCAGGGCAGATTTCCCATAAGGGTGGAGCTTGAGTCTCTTGGAAAGGAGGAATTTATAAAGATACTAACCGAGCCAGACAATGCCCTGATAAAGCAGTACATTTCACTGCTTGAGACCGAGGATGTGAAGCTTGAGTTTACCGAGGATGCCATTGATGAGATTGCCACAATAGCACAGGAGGTTAATGACAAAACGGAAAATATAGGTGCGAGGAGACTTCATACAGTGCTTGAAAAACTCCTTGAGGACATATCCTTTGATGCCCCTGAAAGACAGGGCGAGACCATTGTGATAGACAGACAGTATGTAAGAGAAAAACTATCAGATATAGTCAAGGATGAGGACCTGAGCAGGTATATACTGTAATGGTGAAAGACAGGGGGTAGGGTTAAATAGGCGATAGGCTAAAGGCGAAAGGGAGTAGTGTGCGTTAATTGCGTTTATTGCGTTTATCGAGT
>CAZIIE010000252.1:0-2054 GCA_964539375.1 uncultured Nitrospirota bacterium
AATAAAGGTGATAAGAGAAAATAAGCCAGGCTTTCTTATAACTGTAAATCACAGTGGCTTTGATGAGGGGGGCTATTTATCAGAATTTCTCAGCTCAATAGATTTACCCGTTGCTTCCTTCTATGTTGATAGCCCCGAAATGATACTTAAGGCTTATAAGGATAATGTAAAACATAATACGGTTGTTTTTACCTGGGAAAGGGGATACATTAATGGTTTGAAAAAAATGGGATTTTCCCATGTATATTACCTTCCACTTGGAACTGATGAAACAATATTTAGACCAATAAATGATCAGGAAATACTTAAAAGGTACAGAGCCGATGTTGGATTTGTTGGCAATTCAATGGTAATGCCCTTAAATATTTTACGAGAAGGGCTAAAGGATGTAAAGCTTCTCAAGCTTGGAGATAAAATAGCTGATGTTATAAATTACAAAAATTGTACCTATGAAGAAGCATTAAATAACCTTAATAAAGAGGAGTTAGATCTATACAGTAAACTTGATGATAAAGAGCTTCAAAATTTAGAATCCTATTCAATACAAAAGGCTACTTTTTACTATAGGCTCAGATGTATTTTAGAATTGGCTAAGTTTAATCCAGTAATTTATGGTGATAAATACTGGAAAGATATATTAGATAGTAGAGATTTTATAATTAAAAAGGGTATAAATTATTATACCGAGCTTCCTTATTTTTATAGAGCCTGCAAGATTAACTTTAATGCAACAAATAGACAGATGCCCGAGGCTGTTAACCAGAGGGTCTTTGATGTGCCTGCCTGTGGAGGCTTCCTTCTAACTGATTATCAAAAGGCCTTGGAGGAACTTTTTGAGATTGGCAAAGAGGTGGTTGTCTATCACGAGCCTGGTGAGATTAAAGAGCTTGTTAAGTACTATTTAAAACACGAAGAAGAAAGAAAAAAGATTGCCCTGAGGGCAAGAAAGAGGGTTCTGTCTGAGCATACCTATAAGAGAAGGCTTGAGGTCATCATAAACACCATGAAGAGGTTGTTCGGTTAATCTTTTGTTTATTGAGCCTTCCCTTTGCATAGAAAATTTTGACAGCCTGAAGAAAAAATTTCCCTCCTCTTTGTCAAAACACTGTCATAAGAAAATCAGAACTGCTTGAAAAATAAGAAAAAAAAGAAGTAAGCATTTCTGGCAAGTTATTTGCTTGTGCCTATGTGATGGCAGCCTATCCAAAAAAGAGAATTCTTGTGACAGGTGGTGCAGGTTTCCTTGGCTCTCACCTTTGTGAAAGACTGCTAAGAGAGGGAAACGAGGTCATCTGTGTGGATAACTTTTACACAGGACAGAAGGCAAACATTGCCCATCTGATGGGTAGTCCCTTTTTTGAGGTTCTAAGGCATGATATATGTTTTCCCCTCTATGTGGAGGTTGATGAGATATACAACCTTGCCTGTCCTGCCTCTCCGGTACACTACCAGTTTGACCCAGTGCAGACCACAAAGACATCGGTGCATGGAGCAATAAACATGCTCGGGCTTGCAAAGAGACTGAAGATAAAGATACTTCAGGCCTCCACCTCAGAGGTCTATGGTGACCCCACAGAGCATCCCCAGAAGGAGAGTTACTGGGGAAATGTAAACCCCATTGGTCCTCGCTCATGCTATGATGAGGGGAAAAGATGTGCTGAGACCCTCTTTTTTGACTACCACCGACAGCACCGTTTACGAATAAAGGTTGCCCGTATCTTTAATACCTATGGGCCCCGCATGTACCCCGATGACGGCAGGGTGGTCAGTAACTTTATCATACAGGCATTAAGGAACGAACCACTAACCATTTACGGAGACGGCTCGCAGACCCGATGCTTCTGCTATGTGGACGACATGATAGAGGGGCTTATAAGACTTATGAACTCACCCGATAGCTTCACTGGACCGGTGAATCTGGGAAATCCTGTGGAGATTACCATACTGGAGCTTGCAGAGATGGTGATAGAGCTAACAGGCTCAAGCTCAAAGATTGAGTTTTTGCCTCTTCCCGAGAATGACCCTCGCAGAAGAAGACCCGACATAACACTGGC
>CAZIIE010000253.1:0-2052 GCA_964539375.1 uncultured Nitrospirota bacterium
AACGGTCCAGTAATCAGCCTCGTAAATGGAACTGAGTATGTCCTTTATGTTGCTCTTTATGGTCTCTGGCTTTATGCCCTCTCTACGGTTATACTCAAGCTGTATCCTTCTTCTTCTTTCGGTCTCCTCAATGGCAACCCTCATTGACTTTGTAATCCTGTCAGCATAGAGGATTACCTCACCGTTTACATTCCTTGCTGCCCTTCCAGCGGTCTGGATGAGAGACCTTTCAGAGCGAAGGAAGCCCTCCTTGTCTGCATCAAACACGGCAACCAGCGAGACCTCGGGTATGTCAAGCCCCTCTCTTAAAAGATTAACCCCGACAAGCACATCAAACTTCCCTAACCTCAGGTCCCTGATAATCTCAACCCTCTCAAGGGTGTCAATATCAGAGTGCAGATACCGTGCCCTTATGCCCAGCTCGTTGTAATACTCTGTAAGGTCCTCTGCCATCTTCTTTGTTAGGGTGGTAACCAGCACCCGTTCATTCCGCTTTATCCGTTTCTTTATCTCCTTAAGCAGGTCATCCACCTGTCCATCAACTGGCCTTACGGTCATCTTCGGGTCAACAAGACCTGTGGGTCTTATAATCTGCTCAACCACCCTGCCCTGGGATTTCTCTATCTCATAATCCCCTGGTGTGGCAGATACATATATCGCCTGATTCACCCTGTGCTCAAACTCCTTAAAGGTCAGAGGACGGTTGTCAAGGGCAGAGGGCAGACGAAAACCATACTCCACCAGGGTCATCTTTCTTGAACGGTCACCCTCGTACATACCACCAAGCTGGGGCACTGTAACATGGGATTCATCTATCACTATAAGGAAGTCTTCGGGGAAATAATCAATCAGGGTGTAGGGTGGCTCTCCAGGTGCACGGCCACTGAGGTGACGGGAGTAGTTCTCAATCCCGTGGCAATAACCAAACTCCCTTAGCATCTCCAGGTCAAATCGGGTGCGTTGCTCAAGCCTTTCTGCCTCCAGGGTCTTTCCCATCCTCCTGAAGTACTTAAGCCTTTCCTCAAGCTCCTCCTCTATGGACTTCAGGGCTGCCTCAAGCCTGTCCCTCGGTGTTATCCAGTGGCTGTTAGGGTAGATGGCTATCCTGGTCAGTGACCGTATCCTTTCACCTGTCAGGGGGTCAAACTCAACTATCCTGTCTATCTCATCACCAAAGAACTCTATCCTTATTCCCCTGTCCAGCGAAAAGGAAGGATAGACCTCAACGATATCCCCCCTTACACGGATGGTTCCCCTTTTGAACTCACCCTCGGTTCTTTCATATAGCATATCAATTAGCTTTCTCAGGAGGGCATCCCGCTCGGTCCTCATCCCCTCCTCCACTATAAGGTGCATGGCCATGTAGTCTTCAGGAGAACCGATACCGTATATGCAGGAGACCGAGGCAACCACGATGGTGTCGCGCCTTTCAAGCACTGCACGGGTTGCAGAGTGCCGCATACGGTCAATGTCGTCGTTGATCAGGGCATCCTTTTCAATGTAGGTGTCGCTCTGGGGGATGTAGGCCTCGGGCTGGTAGTAGTCGTAGTAACTTACAAAAAACTCCACTGCATTTTCTGGAAAGAACTCCTTGAACTCCCCGTAAAGCTGGGCAGCCAGGGTCTTGTTGTGGGCAATCACAAGGGTGGGACGCTGAATGCGGGCAATCACATTGGCAATGGTGAAGGTCTTACCCGAGCCTGTTACACCAAGAAGAACCTGATGCTTAAGGCCCTTCTGAAGCCCCTCTGTTAGCTCTCCGATTGCCTTTGGCTGGTCGCCCTTTGGCTTGAAAGGGGTTTTTAACCGAAACTCTCCCATCTAAGACTTTGCCTTGAGCAAAGACTCGTAGGCCTTACAGAGTTCTACAAACTCTCCGTTGGTGCCCCCCTTGTCAGGATGGCATTTGTGGGCAAGCCTCTTGAACCTTCTTGAAAGCTCCTTTTTGGTCATCCTGTTGTATTCCTCAACACTAAGGCCAAGAAGGGCACAGGCCTTACGGATACTCATATCAGAGGAGGTCTCTCTGGGCATGTAAAAGAACTTTTCCCT
>CAZIIE010000254.1:0-2049 GCA_964539375.1 uncultured Nitrospirota bacterium
TGCAAAAAGACCACTCACCCTTATTATCTCACCCTCCCCTTTGTATAGCTTTGCATCTTCAAGTCCACAGCTTGGGGAGCTGCTTTTAAAGATAAAACCTGATAGGTCCTCCCTCTGAAGCTCCTGAAGTTTTAAATCTATCCAGCTAACAAGTCTATCGGTCATGTCAGCTTTTGAGTATCGGCCTATCAAACGGGGGGAATCGCTGTTACCAGAAAGCACCATCGGTTCACGGGGCAGAGGGAAACCTGCCTCAACCTCAGGGCATACTGGAATCCACTGAATATACCTGCCCAGGCAATCTTTCAAAACCCTGTCAAGCCAGTGTCCACCATCGTAGCGATAGGAATACCCCAGCAGACAGGCACTTATACCAATCTTTATCTTCACCACTACTTGCCTATACAGAACTCACCGAATATCCTGTTCAACAGGTCATCGGTGGTTACGGTCCCTACTATCTCACCAAGTCCGTCAAGGGCATCCCTTAGCTCAAAGGCAATTATCTCGTAGGGAGACCGCTCTTTAATCCTCTGTATTGCATTATTTATTGCCTGCACAGCCCTGTCAATTGAAAGCCTGTGTCTTAGATTGGTTATCACCACCGTTTCCTCCATATCCCTTCCAGCAAGTCTCTCAAAGACTGCCCTCTTAAGCTCCTCAATCCCCTTCTCCTTCATAGCTGAAAGTCTGACAATAGGGATACCCTCAGGAAACTCCTCAGGCCCTACCCTGTGCTCAAGGTCTGCCTTGTTAAGCACAATGATGCTGTTTCTATCCTTTATTTTTTCAATAACTATGCGGTCTTCACCGGTAAGGGGTCTGCTAATATCAAACACAGCAATAACAAGGTCTGCACCCTCAATTGCCCTGAGGCTTCTCTTTACGCCCTCTGCCTCGGCAAGGTCATGGGTCTCACGGATACCTGCCGTATCCATTATCCTTACAGGAAGCCCCTCAATATTCAGACACTCCTCAATAACGTCTCTTGTGGTTCCAGGTAACTCTGTCACTATCGCCCTGTCTTCCTTCATAAGGGCATTAAGAAGCGATGATTTTCCAACATTTGGCTTCCCAACGATTGAAACAGCCACACCCTCTCTGTAAAGTCTCCCCTCATCATAGCTCTTTGACAGCAAATCAAGCTCCTTTCCAACAAGGCTCAGCTTCTCTATAAAATCCCTTTCTGTTTCAAGTTCAAGCTCCTCTTCAGGAAAGTCTATATAGGCCTCCACATGCATGAGCACCTCTGTCAGGACATCCCTTAAAGGAGCAAGCCGAGCCGAAAGACCACCTCTTAGCTGATTAAGGGCTATTTTAGAGCTCCTCTCGGTCCTTGCCCTTATTATGTCAAGCGTTGCCTCTGCCTGTGTAAGGTCTATCCTTCCGTTGACAAAGGCCCTGAGGGTAAACTCTCCTGGCCTTGCAAGCCTTGCACCCTCTTTTAACAGGGTTTCAAGCACCCTTTTTACTGAAAGCATACCACCGTGACAGTTTATCTCCACCATGTCCTCTCTGGTATAGGTGTTAGGTGCCCTGAGCACTGTAAGTAGCACCTCATCAATGGGCTCATCAGTCCTGGGGTCAATAACAAAGCCGTAAAGGAGTGTATGGGATGGGGTGTCCTCTATCTTTTTATCCTTCGGTGAACGAAAGACCCTTTTTGCAATAGCCATTGCCTCAGGGCCTGAAAGCCTTACTATACCTATGGCACCTTCGCCAAGGGCTGTGGAGATGGCAGCAATTGTATCGTCAAGATTTATCATAGTGGCTTAAGATGGCTGGCAAGAAAGAAAGGGGTTTTAATAAAATTTGGGGTGAGTGATGGGACTCGAACCCACAACCCCTGGAGCCACAGTCCAGTGCTCTAACCATTGAGCTACACTCACCGTAATGACATTAAATATTTTACCAGAAAAAACCAATAAAATTCCAATAGAATAAGGCACTGCAGGGATAAAGGAAATAGAAAGGGCGGGTCTTCAGACCCGCCCTTTACCACAGAGGGTTAGGATGTAGCTACTTCCATGAAGGTGACCTGCCGAAGTG
>CAZIIE010000255.1:0-2047 GCA_964539375.1 uncultured Nitrospirota bacterium
TAAAAGACCCCCTTGAGCCCGAGGGGTATAAAGAGCGGTCAGAAAAAAGCACCTTTCCAGGTGAGACCTTCAGGGTTTTAAAGGAAAAGGAGATACGCCAGTATGGTGAATACCGCACCCGCCGCCTGGTGCTTGAGGCCTGGGAGGGGTTGAATGACTGTTAAATATATTATGTCTAACTGTCCTTACAAAAAGGAAAGATAAAATATAAACAGTCCTTGACAGAGGGACAGTAAAGTAATATTATATCTATATGTTACATCCAGTTTTACAGGAAAAACTCAATGAGGGCGTCAGGGTCGTTCATAATGAGGGTATAACCCCTCGCGATCTTAAACTGCCCCCTATAAAAAACAAGGTCCACACGGTTATAGGAATGCGTCGTGTGGGAAAGACCACCTTTCTCAGGCAGGTGCAGGAAGAAAAGCAGAGGGCTCTGGGACCTGAAAGGGCGGTTTATCTGAGTTTTGATGACGACCGTCTTGCAGACCTTCCACTCAGTCAACTGGACTCCCTTATAGAGGAGTATTACCGCATGTTTCCCCACTATCGTAACAGGGAGATGGTGTGGTGGTTCTTTGATGAGATACAGTTTGTCCAGGGGTGGGAGAGGTTTGTAAGGAGAGTTATGGACACAGAGAAGGTTACTGTGGTGGTTTCAGGCTCCTCTGCGAGACTCCTCTCCCGTGAGGTTCATACATCCTTAAGGGGTCGGGGCTTTGAGAGCATTGTTCGCCCTTTCAGCTTTCGTGAGTTTCTTCGCTACAGAAAGGAAGAGCCAGACAGGTCACCGAGCCGACTTACTCCTTCAGAAAGGTCTTTGATTGAAAAGCGTTTTATTGAGTATCTGGAGATTGGAGGTTTCCCGGAGGCACAGGACCTGGATCTCAGGCTTCGTATCCAATTACTTCAGGGATATGTGGATACTCTCCTGCTAAAGGATGTGGTGGAAAGGTATCAGATAAGTCAGGTTGGTGTGTTGAGATGGATTGTTCGTCACTGTCTGCGTAATCCTGCAACCCTTATGAGTGCGAATGCACTTTATCGTGATTTAAAGTCTCAGGGGTTTGCTGTCTCAAAAAATACGGTTCATGTTATGCTTGATTATCTTGTAGATGCCTTTCTCATAAATATTATTTCTCTTGCCACCGAGTCGATAAGAAAGAGAAATACGAACCCGAAGAAGATATATCCTGCAGACCCTGGCCTTATTCATGCCTTTGACATAAGTGGCCGCTCAAATACAGGGCGAGCTCTTGAAACGGCAGTGTTTGTAGAGTTGCAGCGACGGGGTGCTGAAATAGGTTATGTAAAGACGGAAGAGGGATTTGAGGTGGATTTTTTTGTTCGTTTCCCTGAAAAGGAGGAGGCATTGATTCAAGTATGTGCTGATGTTTCATCAGAGCAGACGCTTAATCGTGAGTTAAGGGCACTTGAGGCAGGTTCTCGTCTTTTCCCACGGGCAAAGAGCATAATGATAGTATTGTCACTGCAGCAGGCTATAGGTCTCTCAACAAAAGGGGTCAGGGTGGTTCCAGCCTACCAGTGGTTTTTACAGGAGACAGACTCATGAGTAGCATATTTGAACTTCATAAAAAGATAATTGATGACTACAGCGACTTTGTCCATTCCTTTATACAAATAGCTGATGAAAGGGCAAGAGAGTTTATAGAAAAATCACTTCTTGAGGAAGAGCACCTCTGGCCTGAGCCGCTTATACCCTTATCACCAGCATACAAAATGTAGAAACCGTTGATGAACTCAAAGACAGGGGAGTTCTTCATCCTGAAACAGCATGTATATTTCGTAACACAGACAACAGGGCATTTCAGGTATAGATTTTTCGGGCCCCGAAAAATCTTTTAAAAATCTGTTTAAGGGTCCTGTTTGAAGCTTCATCCTGCCACCTCACTGGTAGAAAGGGCAGGGGTTACTCCCCCCTATCCTCTTTTAGTCTGCTTGCCTCTTCAAGCATAAAGCATCATGGTTGGTTGCCTATAATTTGATATTTTCAGCCCTCTCGTTCATAATATTTTCATGATAAAGT
>CAZIIE010000256.1:0-2045 GCA_964539375.1 uncultured Nitrospirota bacterium
AGGCTCGCCCTTCAGTGGGCACTTTCCAGGGGTAATTACTCAGGAAGAACTGCAAGGCAGTTCGTTGACAATCTTGAAGGCCAGAGGAGACTTAATGAATGAGCTGACCCAGAGTGTGGTGCTTGGCATAGTGCAGGGGCTTACCGAGTTTATTCCTGTAAGCAGTACCGCCCATCTTGTCCTGATACCAAAGTTTTTGGGCTGGAAAGGCACAGTAAACACCCTTGAGTTTGATATAGCCCTTCATGGAGGAACCCTGCTTGCCCTTTTGATATACTTTAAAGAACAATGGATAAGGCTTTTTACAAAGGAGTTGAAGCTCCTTTTTTATTTAATCGTTGCCACTGTACCAGCTGGTGTCGTAGGGGTTCTTTTTGAGGACTATGTTTCAACCACCCTCAGAACTCCTCTAATAATAGCAATCTCACTGATTGTGTTTGGACTGTTCATGCTCTACTCCGAAAGGTATGGAGGCACAAAGGACATAGGAAGGCTCACCCTGTTTGACTCTCTCATAATAGGCCTTTTTCAATCAGTAGCCCTGATTCCAGGGGTCTCTCGCTCTGGCATCACCATTTCAGGCGGTCTTCTCAGGGGATTCAGAAGGGAAGAGGCTGCGAGGTTTTCCTTTCTTCTTTCAACCCCTGTGATTGGAGGTGCTTTAGTTCTTGAAGGGCTGAAGGTGATAAAAGGTAACGGAGTCATTGAGCCTGAAATTATGCTTGGTGGGTTTCTCTCTGCCTTTTTTTCTGGATTGTTCGTCATCTGGGGGCTGCTGTGGTTTTTTAAACGATTCAGCCTTAAAGGGTTTGTTTACTACAGGGTCCTGTTAGCTGTTATAATATTGTTGTCCCTATGGCTGAACGTATAAAAAGGATAAAGGAAGAGATAGTCGGGGTATTTTTTAGCCTTGGTGGCATCTACCTTACAATCTCTCTGATAAGCTATTCTAAATGGGACCCCTCCTTTTTCACCTTTACCGATGGCCCGGTTAGAAATTATGGTGGACTTGTGGGTTCCTATCTTTCTGACCTGCTGATTACACTGATAGGTGCTGTCTCCTTTTTGCTGCCCCTTGCTTTAATAATCTATGGAATAAAGAGGATTTTAGGAAAAAGAGGCAAGAGAGAAAATCTACTGGGATTTACCCTTCTTTTACTCGTCTTTCCAGTACTGTTAAGTCTTATCTCGGAAACCTTTCATATAAAAGCTCCCATTGACCCTGGTGGTTTATGGGGCTCCCAGATAGCCCATCTCATGAAGTATCTCTTTTCCATTCCAGGGGCTTATATATTCAGTCTGTCCTTCTTTTTTACCGCCCTGATTATTTTAAGCCCAATGACAGCCTATGAGGCCTTCAATGAGCTAATGAAAAAAAGAGTTAAGACCTCTACCCCTTCACCCAAAAGGGATATAACAGTCGTTGAAAGCCCACCCAGTACAGAACAGCAGGAGGCCCATGAGGAAATCGCTCCTTCTGTGGAAAGGGCACGGTCCACAGTGTCACAATCAGCAGGCACAACCTATCAGATACCCTCCCTGAAACTCCTTAACAGCTATGATGAGATGAAAAAGCCACCAAGGGAGGAGCTAATAGAACGGGCAACCCTTCTTGAGGAAAAGCTTGCAGACTTCAATATCACTGGCAAGGTCACCCAGGTCCATCCTGGCCCTGTGGTTACCATGTATGAGTTTGAGCCTGCTCCAGGCATTAAAATAAGCAAGATTGTTGCCCTCGCTGATGACCTTGGCAGGGCACTTGGTGGGCTCAGTGTAAGGATATCGCCTATTCCTGGCAAGACCCCTCTTGGTATTGAAGTGCCTAACAAACAAAGGGGCATAGTTGGTCTAAAGGAGATAATCTCATCGGATATATTCCAGAAGAGTCGCTCAAAACTCACCCTTGCCCTTGGAAAGGACATATACGGCCGTCCAATTGTGGGAGACCTTACCCTTATGCCCCACCTTCTGGTGGCTGGAACCACAGGCTCGGGTAAGAGCGTGCTTATCAACTCAATGGTGATGAGCCTGCTTTACAAGGTAAG
>CAZIIE010000257.1:0-2014 GCA_964539375.1 uncultured Nitrospirota bacterium
CTTGCCTTTAAGATATGGACAGGCATCACCCCGCCAGTGGAGATTATGAGAGAGCAACTGGTAAAAGGGTAGCCACAGAATAAACCTCTAATGGCAGATTGGGTTTAGCACATCCTAAAACCCTCATCATATCCTTCGTCCCTGCCCTTTTAAACTAAAAGAGCCCTTTAAAGAGCTTCTTAACAGGTGATGTATCTATTCCCCTCTTTTTAAGCTCCTTTTCTATCTGTTTTTTTGCACCCCTTTTCAGGTATGCAGGGTCAAGACCCACCTTTGGAGAGTTTGCCTTTCCTGTGATTTTAAGAGGAACCTCGGTCCAGCCCTGCTCATCCTTAAAAAGCCCAACCTTTGTGATATTTGAGGTCAAGGAGCCACTTGCCTCAGGCGATACCTTAAGCAGTGCAGAAAGGTCAAGGTTCTGCATCAGGTCAACCAGACCCTTTACATCAGCCTTCATATAATCAGACAGCACCTTCCCCTTTACATTTACAAGTTCCTTAGCCAGTGAAAAGTTGAAACTGGCTGACTGAAAGGTCAGGTTTCTCATCTTATCAAGACCTGTGAAAAGGGCTATTGCATCGGTGAGCTTTGATTTCTTTATAACACCCTCTGTGAGGTTTACCTTCAGAAAGCCCTTTGCGGTCTTTTTTGCCAGTGCCACAGGGTCTGCCACTGCGGTTGAGTATTTAAGACTGAGCTCACCAGAGGCATCCCCCTTTGCCTGGACCACCTCTCCACCTGTTATCTTAAGGTTCAGGGGTTTAACTCTGAAAATCTCGTTTTTGTAAGTATAGGAGAGCAGAAAATCCTTGATTTTGTACCCCTTAAAGACAGCCTCATCAACCTTCATCGTTCCTTCTGATGTAAGATTAAGGGGCTTTCTTACCACCTTCTCTGAGGGGCTCCTCTTTTTTGCCCCTTCCTTTTTAGCTGGCTCTTCCTCTGCTTTCTTCTGCGGCACAAGGGCAAGCATCTTTTCAAGGTCAAGATGCTTAGAGTATATCTCCACCTTGAAGTGGGGTTTCTTAAACAGGTCTGTTACCACAAAGTGTTTGTTTATCCTATCTCCCTCAAGCTCTGCTGTGAAGTCACCGATGACCTTTTCTGGTTCAACCTGAAGGGTTCCCTTTGCAGTGATGGTCTTTTTGCCATACTTCACCTTAACGCTTTCAAGGTCTAACTTTCCATGAACAACAGGGCTTCGGGTCTGTCTGTCAAGAGAAAAACTGAAGTTCATGTTGGTTAAAGAGTCCATATCTGGTAAAAGCCCTGACTCATCCCTGAATAATAACCTTGCCTTTTCAACATATATCCTGTCTGTAACAAGGCTTACCGGTAGCCCAGCAGAGGGTTCAGTTTTTTCTGAAGGGGCTGGCTTTTTAACCTTTGACCTTTCATTAATGAGCCTTACTATATCCTGATAGTTCCAGTTACCCTTTAAGTCTCTTGTTATAACAACCGATGGCTCAATCAGCCTGATATCCTTGATGACAAGCTGTTTTTTAAGTAAAGGCAAAAGGCTGTACCTGATGACAAACTCCTTTACCCTGACAAAGTCATCCCTTCCGTTTTGCTCCTTCAGGCTTATTCCCTCAACCCTGACACCACTGAATAAAGAGACCTTTATCTCCTGAATACCTGCTTTACGGCCTGTTGCCTCCTCAACCTTTGGAATGATGAGAGACTTCAGCTTTTCACTGGAGAGATAACTCCTTACTATAAGACTTAGAACCACTGATAGGACAACTATCAGCCCTACCAGCACAGCGGCAACTATTAATAATTTCTTTTTCATTACTCCCCTCCTTTCTACCCTTTTTTTTACGCAGGGCAAAAGTATTATAAAATGTTAAAAGTGCAAGCATCCGAAACAAAAGACCAGTTCTTTCATTCTATCAATTCCTCAGAACTGAACATGGGGTAATGTTTTCTGTTCAGTGTCCAGAGTCTCATGGAGTGTGCCTTTGTAGTAGCAGCAACAAGGGAGTCTGCAAGGGTTACATTGTGGGATTTC
>CAZIIE010000258.1:0-1978 GCA_964539375.1 uncultured Nitrospirota bacterium
ACATCAGAGTAATCTTCCTCTTTAAACAGTAAATCCAGTACCTTTAGTCGCTTTTGTGCTTTTGAGAGATAACTTTTTGCCAGATCTTCGGTTGTCATAATTCTATTACATCTCCTTGCTTATAATCAGGTTTCAGATCCCAGTACCAGGAATTTGCCCTCCATATCCTCTTTGCACCAAGCTGTTCAAGCCTCTTTTTTAACTTTTCAATTAGTTTTTTGAAAAAATCCCCTCTGTCATAGAGAACCCTTGCATCTTCTGTAATAGTCAATGATTTCTTTTTTCAATTGACGAACTATTTTTTCGTACTCTTTTTTAAGCATAATAAATTTTAACATATCAGAGTGGTATAATATTAAATATTTGATTGTCAGAGACGGGATATAAATATGGAAAAAATCTTTAAAAAACAGTCATCAAAGAGCTGGAGGGCAGATGCCTACATCGTATGGACCCTTACAATAAGGCATCTGGGACGACTTATAGTTGCAAGTGTATGTGGTATAATTCTTTCCTCCATTAACGGTGCCATTGCATGGCTTATAAAGCCTTCTATGGATAGCCTGTTTGTAAATAAAAACCATACCATAATATACCTTTTACCCATAGGTGTCTTTATTCTTTTTCTTTTAAGAGGTGTGTTTACCTTTGCCAATAACTTCCTGATGAGCTCTATCGGGGCAAAGATTGTAAAAGACCTGAGACAGTCAATTTACGAAAAACTACTCAGGCTTCCAATGGCATTTTATGTGAGCAAGTCAAGTGCATCTCTGATTTCAAGGATATTTAATGACATAAATGGTTTAGAAGGTTCTATTGCTGCTGTTACGAAAGATTTTTTTGTGCAATCACTAACGGTAATTATGCTTGCCGGTGTTGCCCTTTACCGAAGATGGGACCTTGCCCTTTTGTCCTTTGTCGTGATTCCACTTGTGGCTTTTTCTTCTGAGCGGTTTGGAAAGCTCATGAAAAAGGTGAGCATGAAGACAAGGAAACTTATATCAGCAGTGACAAAGGTGGTGCAGGAGACCATCACAGGGATAAAGGTAGTAAAGGCCTTTACCATGGAAGAGGAGATGAGCAGAAAGTGTGAAAAGGCAGTCACAGAGCATTACAGAAATGTCATGCGAGAGGTAAGGGTAAATGAGTTTACAACCATTGTGATGGAAGTGCTCGCCGGTTTTGGGGTTGCTATTATCTTATGGTATGGAAGTTATTTGATATTGAACAACAGGATGACTGTTGGTGAGTTTTTTTCCTTTGTAGCGGCTGTGCTGATGATTTACACACCCCTTAGGCGGCTCAGTAAGGTAAATAACAAATTCCAGAAGGTAAGAACTGCTCTTCACAGAATCAGAGAGATCTTTATGTATGAGGATGAGCAGGGGGGCGATTTTGAGAAGGAACGGTTCGAAGGGGAAATTGTTTATAAAGATGTGACCTTTTGTTATCCAGGCTCAAAGGAACCTGCTTTAAAGGATGTAAGCTTTAAGGTAACCCCGGGCGAGCGTCTTGCCATAGTTGGTTTCAGCGGCGCAGGAAAGAGCACCCTTGTTGACCTGATGCTTGGATTCTGGAAAGAGTATGAAGGTGAGATACTGGTAGATGGTATGAATATCAAGGAATACACACTGAAGTGCCTTCGCTCTCATATAGGCATAGTGTCTCAGGACATAGTGCTTTTTGACGATACTGTAAAAAACAATATCCTCTTTGGCCGTCCTGATGCAACAGAAGAAGAGATTATAGAGGCTGCTAAGGCAGCCTATGCCCATGATTTTATAATGGAGATGCCAGAAGGCTACGATACCCGTATCGGAGAAAAAGGGATAAAGCTTTCAGGTGGACAAAAGCAGAGAATAGCACTTGCAAGAACCATACTTAAAAACCCGAAGATACTGATACTTGATGAGGCCACCTCTTCTCTGGATGCTGACTCCGAGGCAAAGGTGCAGCAGGCCCTCGAGGCGCTTATGCC
>CAZIIE010000259.1:0-1959 GCA_964539375.1 uncultured Nitrospirota bacterium
GGAACCAGAACAGCCTCTATCACCGGTGGTTTTATTGCCCTTGTTGATGCCCTTCGTTACGGTGTGCAGAACGGGATTTTTGAGAAAAACCCACTGAAGGGCTTTCTTGCTGCTATAAGTGTTGGGGTGGTTGATGGTGAACCAAGGCTTGACCTCTGCTATGAAGAGGACTCAAAGGCAGAGGTAGACATGAATGTGGTTATGACCGATGGCGGGAGGTTTGTGGAGATACAGGGCACTGCTGAGGGAGAGCCCTTTGACAGGGAAACCTTTAATAGACTGCTTGGACTGGCTGAAAAGGGTATTGGAGAGATAATCAGCCTTGAGAAGGAGCTTTTAGGTGAAGATACTTTTAGCTACTAACAACAGGGGAAAGATAAGGGAGATGAACAAACTCTTTTCAGGTTCTGGTGTAGAGTTTGTGGGGATTCGGGATGTGGTTGAGTCTCCACCTGAGGTGATAGAGGATGGTAATACCTATCATGACAACGCTCTGAAAAAGGCAATGACCTTTTACAGACTCACCGGAATGCCAACCCTTGCTGAAGACTCTGGCCTTGAGGTGGATGCCCTCCAGGGTGCACCAGGGGTGTACTCTGCAAGGTATGCTGGTGAGGATGCATCTGACCGGGAGAACAATGAAAAACTGCTGAAAGATTTAGAGTCAGTAGAGCTGGAGAGAAGGACAGCACGATTTGTATCGGTACTCTGCCTCGTGATTGATGGTAAGCCCCATTTTTTTGAAGGTGAGGTTAAGGGAAGGATACTACCTGAGCCTGAGGGAAAGGCGGGCTTTGGCTATGACCCTCTTTTCTGCCCCGATGGTTATAAGCACAGCTTTGCAGTGCTCGGTGAGGAGGTAAAAAACAGGATCAGCCACAGGGCAAGGGCAATTGAAAAACTGAAGAGTTATCTACAGGAGATAACAAAGTAGCACCTTAGATTGATTGATAAGGTGAAGATGGATATAAAGGGTTATATCAAAAGCCATTTTCCAGCAGAGATATCCTTTAAGGTAAAGATTGGCTCCCACACAGCCCTGATAGCCATGGCAGTGGTTATAGGGGCCCTGAGTGGCGGTGCAAACATGCTCTTCAGGACTACCCTGGAGTTCTGCAAGGAGATGATCTTTCATAATGGTTCTGAATTGCTCGGGATTACGCAGGGTGGTATTAACAGGGCATTGATACCCATACTTCCTGCTATTGGAGCAGTACTGCTGATTCCACTATCTTACCGTTTCCCTGGTGAGGTTAACGGCTACGGCTTTCCCTCCTTTCTTGAGAAGGTAAACCTTCAGGACGGTGTTTTCAGGTTAAGAACTATAATCATTAAGATCATTGCACCCAGTTTTACTATAGGCTCGGGTGGTTCAGCAGGAGTGGAGGGCCCCATAGCCCAGATAGGTGGAAGCATTGGCTCACTGATTGGACAGCTCTTCAGGGTCTCTGGAAACAGGATGAAACTCCTTATAGCTGCAGGCGCAGCAGGAGGCATAGCAGCCACCTTTAATGCACCCATTGCAGGTGTCATGTTTGCCACTGAGATAGTGCTCCTTGGTAACTTTGAGCTTACCTCCTTTGGCGTGATAGTTATCTCTGCTGGCATGGCAACCGCTGTCTCCAGGGTTTATTATGGAGCCACCCCTGTATTTGCAGTTCCCCAATATGACCTGAAGGGTATATATGAGACCCCCTTTTACCTTTTTCTCGGGCTTTTTGTGGGTTATGTAGCAGTGTTTTATATCAAAATATTCTATGGGGTAAAGGACTGGTTTGGTTCCCTGAAGGTCAACCCCTACGTAAAGCCAGTGCTTGGTGCCCTTATGATGGGTTCAATTGGTATATTCTTCCCCCAGATTCTAAGTGATGGCTATGAGTATATTGAGGAGGCCTTCAGGGGTGATATGGTATTTTCTATAATGTTTGTCCTCATATTCCTTAAAATCTTTGCCACCTC
>CAZIIE010000260.1:0-1941 GCA_964539375.1 uncultured Nitrospirota bacterium
CACTATTACACCAATACACAACTATACCAATATACTATTTTACTAATACACCAACATTAAGGAGGTCATTATGCCACTTGATCCAACCAAGCATGCAGACTGGGAGATTGCCGAGGCAGCTGAAAAGCACATGAAAACCGTTTATCAGCTTGCCGAGGAGATGGGTCTTGAAAAGGAGGAGCTTCTTCCCCATGGTCATTATGTTGCAAAGGTAGACTACAAGAGCATCCTTAACCGTCTTTCTGACCGTCCTGACGGTAAGTACATTGATGTTACTGCCATCACCCCAACCCCCCTTGGTGAGGGTAAATCTACCACCACCATCGGGCTTTTACAGGGTATGGGTAAAAGAGGAAAAAACGTGATGGCAGCTATTCGTCAGCCCTCTGGTGGCCCAACCATGAACATCAAAGGCTCTGCTGCTGGCGGCGGACTTTCCCAGTGCATTCCACTTACACCCTTTTCCCTTGGTCTTACCGGTGACATAAACGCCATCATGAATGCCCACAACCTTGCAATGGTTGCCCTTACAGCAAGGATGCAGCATGAGTTCAACTACAACGACGAACAGCTTGCAAAGCGTAACCTCAAAAGACTAAACATTGACCCCCGCAATGTCCAGATGGGCTGGATAATGGACTTCTGTGCCCAGGCCCTGAGAAAGATAATCATCGGCATCGGCGGTAAGATGGATGGCTTCATGATGGAGTCAAGGTTTGATATAGCTGTATCATCAGAGGTGATGGCCATACTTGCAGTGGCTAAAGACCTGAAGGACTTCCGTGAAAGGATCGGCAGGATAGTGGTTGCCTACGACAAGCAGGGTAATCCCATAACCACCGAAGACCTTGAGGTCGCAGGCGCAATGACCGCCTGGATGGTTGAGGCACTTAATCCAAACCTTATGCAGTCCATTGAGGGGCAGCCCGTGCTGGTTCATGCCGGTCCCTTTGCAAATATAGCAATCGGCCAGTCCTCAATCATTGCTGACAGGGTTGGTCTTAAGCTTGCCGATTACCACATAACAGAGAGTGGATTCGGTGCAGACATTGGCTTTGAGAAGTTCTGGAACCTCAAGTGCCGTTTCTCAGGCCTAAAGCCCCATGCAGCAGTCATAGTGGCTACCATCAGGGCACTTAAGTGTCATGGCGGAGCTCCTGTGCCTGTGCCAGGAAGACCCATTCCAAAGGAATACTCTGAGGAGAATGTGGAATGGGTGGAAAAGGGCTGTGAAAACCTGGTCCATCACATAAACACCGTTAGAAGGGCAGGCATTAACCCGGTGGTCTGCATTAATGCATTCTACACAGATACAAAGGATGAGATAGCTGCAGTAAGAAGGATTGCCGAGCAGGCTGGCGCCCGTGTGGCAGTAAGTGAACACTGGCTAAAAGGTGGTGAGGGTGCCCTTGAGCTTGCTGATGCAGTGATTGATGCCTGCGAGGAAGAAAACCACTTCAAGTTCCTCTACGAGATTGATGTGCCTGTCAGGAACAGGATAGAGATGATTGCCGAGCATGTCTATGGTGCTGATGGAGTGGAGTATGCACCCCAGGCACTGCAGAAGCTAAAGGCAATTGAGGATGACCCAGAGCTCAGTAAACTCGGTACCTGTATGGTCAAAACCCACCTGAGCCTTTCAGACAACCCGAGTATAAAGGGAGTGCCAAAGGGATGGAAGCTCTTTATCAGGGATGTGCTGATTTACAAGGGTGCTGGATTTGTGGTTCCTGTGGCAGGCGACATCAAGCTGATGCCAGGAACATCCTCAGACCCAGCCTACAGAAGGATTGATGTGGATACTGAAACAGGCAGGGTTAAGGGATTGTTCTAAGGACAGAAAGCTGGGAGCAGGGATATATTGGTATATTGGTATAGTGGTATAGTGGTGTAGTGGTTAATAGGTGAAGTTGGTGAAGGGGCGTTTATTGCGTTATTTGC
>CAZIIE010000261.1:0-1929 GCA_964539375.1 uncultured Nitrospirota bacterium
GATATAGGGGCAACCATCATATAAAAAGGTTTAGTTGTCTTGACCAGTATTTATGCATGGCCTTTGCACAACTAACATATAGGGAAAGCCTCAGAGATATAGAGGCCTGTTTAAGGGCACAACAGAGCAAACTTTACCATATGGGGATAAGAGCAAAAGTTTCAAAGAGTACCCTTGCAGATGCAAATGAAAAGAGAGACTGGCATATCTACGCTGATTTTGCACAGACACTTATAAACACGGCCAGAAGACTATACACTGAGGATGAGTTTTCAGTAGAACTTGACAATACGGTTTATGCCCTTGATTCAACAACCATAGACCTGTGTCTTTCAACCTTTCCGTGGGCAAGGTTTCATCACGGAAAGGCTGCAGTAAAACTTCACACCTTATTAGACCTAAGAGGCAGCATACCGAGTTTTATTCATATAACCGAAGGCAGAGTGCATGATGTAAATGTGCTTGATGAACTGATACCTGAGCCAGGTGCTTTTTATATAATGGACCGTGCCTATATGGATTTTTCAAGACTGAATGTATTGAATCTCTATGGATCGTTCTTTGTAGTAAGGGCAAAAAAGAATCTACAGTTCAGGAGAATATATTCCCATAAAATAGATAGAAGCACAGGTTTAATATGTGACCAGACGGTTGTACTTACAGGAGTTAAAACAAGCAGATTTTACCCGGAGAAACTGCGGAGAATAAAGTACTATGACGAGGAAACAGAAAAGAGATTTGTGTTTCTTACGAACAACAAAGTATTGCCTGCACTTACGGTAGCAAAACTGTATAAATGCCGATGGCAGATAGAGTTATTCTTCAAATGGATAAAGCAGCATTTAAGGATAAAGAAGTTTTACGGGACATCGAAAAATGCGGTGAAGACTCAAATATGGATTGCCCTATCAGTATATGTGCTAATTGCTATAATAAAGAGGAAGTTAAAAATCCAGTTAAGTCTCTACACAATTTTACAGATTTTAAGCGTAACAGTGTTTGAGAAAATGCCTATTTTAAAGGTACTTACAGAATAGGAATACAAAACTTATGGTTCAAATTCACTTAACCAGTTGATTTTATTTGATAAATATTTCGGACAGTAGTGCTTGGGATTATAATATCCAAAATAGTGGGCTATTGATAATAACATTAGCGTCTCATATGCGATTAGTTTATTTTTGCGAAATTCTTCATCAAAAATCTTGAAAAATATGTTAATCTTGTTATGTATCATGGGTTATCCTCCTCTTATTTTTATTATTTTTGGCATTTTCATGGAGGATAACCTACATTCCTTTATAAGTCAACGGGTTGTAAAGTTTTTGGAATTATCAGTTTAATTTTTCGATAAATAAAGATTAACAGTTTCCAGAGAATTCACTCATGACAGAACTTGATAAAAAAGTAACCTCTGTGTTTGCTGGTAATTAAAATCAAACATATCTTTACTTGAAAACACTAAGTTTTATGAAAAATGTGATACCTCGCCTCTGCACATATATCTCTCAAAATAAAAAACCCCCTAAATCAACCCTCTATCTCTCAGTATAGCCTTTGCCTCATGTCCAGAAAGCTTAAGATAAACCGCCGTAGTAGTCAAAGCAGAGTGTCCAAGTATATCCTGAACCACCGTTATAGGAACTCCAGCCTTAAGCATCTCAATAGCCCTCGTATGCCTTAAAGCATGAGGTCTACACAGCTCCTTTGGTATCCCCACCTCCTTAGCTATCCTCTGGAAGTGCCTAAAAAAACTAACCCTCGTTGTCTTTAGAAGCCTACCTCTAAGCTCTGGTGCATCAGCAAGTATCCTCCCAATCTCTCCTATAACCTCTGGTGGAACAGGAACTATCCTGTATTGTCCCTTTTTCTTTTCTGAATGTCTTTTCAAGATAGGTAGTCTTACCTCAGCAAGCCTGAAGTTTATAT
>CAZIIE010000262.1:0-1916 GCA_964539375.1 uncultured Nitrospirota bacterium
AAAAAGCACAAAGGAAGAGACAAGAAGAAACTTATCTGCCAGTGGGTCAAGAAAGCTTCCCAGTTCGGTTGTCTGTCCGCTTGCCCTTGCAATAAGTCCATCAAGAAGGTCTGTAACCGCTGCCACCACAAATACAAAAAGTGCAATATGGTATCTCTCGTAAAGAAGGGATATGATAAAGACCGGTATGAGCACAATACGAAGTATGGTGAGGATATTAGGTATGTTTATTACCTGCTGGTCCTTCATGTCAGAGACAATCTCAGGGAATGTTAAAGGGCAGGCCTTTAAACTTCAGTTTTACCCCGAGGGGACTGTAACAGTTGTTATTTTTACTGTCTGCCTCTCCTAACATTGTGAGTATGTGACAGTGCTCCAGCTTGAACTCGTAGGTCTCGGCAATCCTGAGTGCCCTTTTAAGATACCTGTTAAAGGCCTTCATGTTGCTGGTCTGAGCAGCCCACTGAGCCATGCCAATCAGATAATAGACCTTACCCCTGTGGTCAGAGGTCTTTTTGAAATACTGGTATGCCCTTTTATAGTATTTTTCAGCCATGCTGGGTCGGCCTATCATGGTATAGGTCTGACCCATGCTCCAGAGGGTATAGGCAGAGCTTACAATATCACCAATCCTTCCGTATAAAGTTAAAGCCTTTCTGAAGTTCTTCATTGCCTCCTGGTACTGACCCTTCATTCTCAGTGCATTGCCAATACCACAGAAGGAATAGGCCCTTCCAAAGGGGTCTTTAAGGGTGGTGAAGATACTGTTTGCCTTCCTGTAGTATCTGAGGGATTTTTCTGTAAGACCCGCTACCCTTGATGCCCCGCCAAGGGCATTCAGACAGTAAGCCTCTGACTCAATATCACCGAGTTCTCTGTTTATCTCAAGGGCTTCCTCAAGAAGTTCTATTGCCCTGAGGGGCTCACCACCGTAGCGATAGGCTCCTGCCTCTGCCCAGAGCAAAAAGGCAAGGCCCTCTATGTCATCGTATTTAAGATAATACCTCTTTGCCTGCCTGAACTGACGAAGGGCCTCCTTCCACTCGCCCATCCCCCTTAAACAGAGACCGATACCTGTAAGGGTATCAGCCCTGAGTGAAGGCATCCTTAACCTTTTTGTTAGCTCCAGCGCATGGTTGTAGTGAAGAAGGGCATGCTTATATCGGCCAAGCATCCTTTCGGTGTCTGCAATGGCGATGTAGCTGTAAAGCATTCCCTTTGGGTCATCTGCCTTTTGAAATCCCCTGAGGGCTGCCCTGTAATGCCTTAAAGCCCCCTTATACTGGGAGCGGGCCCTCAGCAGTTCTGCCTTCTGAAAATCCCTCTCAGGCATCAGAAAGCCTCTGTCTTAACTCCTTCATGAGCTCAACATAGTCCTCTGCACCAAAAAATCCTGAGCCCATTACCAGCGCATCCGCTCCAGCATCAACCACCTCACGGGCATTGTCAACCTTTACACCACCGTCAACCTCTATCAGAAATTTAAGACCCAGTTCATATCTCATATCCCTTAGCCTTTTTATCTTCTCAAGTGCCCCAGGGATGAACCGCTGTCCCCCAAACCCTGGATTTACTGACATGACAAGCACCAGGTCTATCTCAGGCAGTATATCCTCAAGCACACTTACAGGGGTGGCAGGGTTAATGGAGACACCTGCCTTTTTCCCCAGTTCTTTAATTACCTGCACTGTCCTGTGAAGATGAACCGATGCCTCATAGTGAACGGTGATGTAATCAGAGCCTGCCTCTGCAAAGTCTTTAAGGTATCTTTCGGGCTCCACGATCATCAGATGGACATCAAAGGGCAATGAGGTGGCCTTCCTGATAGACCTTACCACCTCCTGTCCAATGGTGATGTTTGGCACAAATCGGCCATCCATCACATCCACATGAATCCAGTCTGCACCTGCCTGCTC
>CAZIIE010000263.1:0-1900 GCA_964539375.1 uncultured Nitrospirota bacterium
CCCTCAACCCTGTCTTCAGAAAACTTAATATCCCTGCCCTGTGCAGCAAAGGCAGCGAGGCTGAAACGGAAGGCATCAGCTCCATATTTATCAATCATTATCAGCGGGTCAATCACATTACCCTTTGACTTGCTCATCTTCTGCCCCTTTGAATCCCTCACAAGTGCATGGATGTAGACATCCCTGAAGGGCACATCTTCCATGAACTTTAGCCCCATCATTATCATTCGGGCTACCCAGAAAAACAGTATGTCAAAGCCTGTTATAAGCACACTGGTCGGGTAAAAGGTCTCAAGGTCTTCGGTCCTTTCAGGCCAGCCGAGGGTGGAAAAGGGCCAGAGTGCAGAGGAAAACCATGTGTCAAGCACGTCAGGGTCTCTCAGCAGTTCAGTGCTTCCACAATGGGGGCATTCTTTCAGGTCTTTTCTTGAGCAGAGGGCCCTGACAGACTGGTCTATCTCTATGGTGTTAGCATATTTAAGGATGTCCTCGGGGGACACCCCTCTCAGCCTTAATTCAGTGTAGGTGCCTGACTGTATCCTTTCCCCACCAGCCTCTATGGGCTTGTAAAATCTGATAAATATCAGGTCACCCTGATGCTGACCCTCCTCGGTCTTACAGTAGGGGCAGTACCAGACAGGTATCTGATGTCCCCACCATATCTGGCGGGAAATACACCAGTCCTTGATGTTCTCCATCCAGGCGTAATAGCTGTTTACCCATCCCTCGGGCACAATCCTTATATCGCCCTTTTTGACTGCCTTGAGGGCCTCTTCGGCAAGACCCTTTACATTGACATACCACTGAGAGGTGGAGTAGGGCTCGATAATGGTTTTACATCTGTAGCAGTGACCCACCGAGTGTCGGTGCTTCTGCTCCTTTTCAATAAGGTCAAGCTCCCTTAGGTCCTCAAGCACCTTCTTACGGCACTCGTATCGGTCAAGCCCTGCGTAGGCTTTTCCAGCTGCTTCAGTCATCTTTCCATCATCGTCAATGACCTTTATGAATTGAAGGGGTGGGCTCTGTCTCTTTGCAATCTCCTCATCATTGAAGTCGTGGGCAGGGGTGACTTTTACAGCACCTGTCCCAAACTCAGGGTCAACCAGATCGTCTGCCACCACCGGAATCTCTCTCTTTGTGAGGGGAAGTTTTAACATCCTGCCAATGTATTTTTTGTATCTCGGGTCATCAGGATGAACTGCCACTGCGGTGTCACCAAGCATGGTCTCAGGCCTTGTGGTGGCAACCACTATGTATCCTGAGCCATCTGCAAAGGGATACCTTATGTAGGTTAGCCTGCCCTCTAACTCCTCGTGTTCAACCTCAAGGTCAGAAAGGGCGGTATGGCAACGGGGACACCAGTTTATCAGCCTGTGGGCACGATAAATAAGCCCCTCCTCAAAGAGCCTTACAAAGACCTCACGAACAGCCTTTGATAGCCCCTCATCAAGGGTAAACCGCTGACGACTCCAGTCACAGGAGGCACCAAGCCGTTTGAGCTGGTTTATAATCCGCTCGCCGTATTCCTCCTTCCATTTCCAGACCCTTTCAATAAATCCCTCCCGTCCGAGACTGTAACGGTCAAGCCCCTCTTTTGCTATCTCCCTTTCAACCACATTCTGGGTTGCAATGCCAGCATGGTCTGTGCCAGGAAGCCACAGTGCCCTGTAGCCCTGCATCCTCTTCCAGCGAATCAGTATATCGTGCAAAGTGGCATTAAGGGCATGTCCCATGTGCAGAGAACCTGTTACATTTGGCGGAGGAATAACTATACAGTAAGGCTCTCCCTCAGGGTTTACCTCGGGACGGAAGTATCCCTCCTTCTGCCAGAGCTCATACCATCGCATCTCTTTGTCAGGTTCATAACTCTTGGGTAACTTGCTCATACATACCTCTCAAA
>CAZIIE010000264.1:0-1897 GCA_964539375.1 uncultured Nitrospirota bacterium
GCATGTTCCCTTTCATTGTCTGCTGTGATGAGAAATATCTCTGCAATCTGGTCATATCCCTCCTTCTGGGCAATCTTGGCATAAAAGGTATAACGGTTCCTTGCCTGACTTTCTCCTATAAAGGCCTTTGAGAGGTTTTCAATGGTCCTTCTCATCCTGCTCTCCTCCTTTTTAAGTAAACTTTAAATAAGCATAGCACATGAATGTAATAAAAATACAACTTTCCTGATAACAAAGACATCCTTAAGTGCTCAAAAAAGATGACAACTGAAATATTTTGCAATATAATTATAATATACCTCTTTTAGGGGTCTTAATCTTTTATAGAAGGGGGGTTAGTTATGGGTTACTATGTAATTTTAAGCACATTGACCGATGAGGGAAGGAAGACACTGAAAAACAATCCTGAAAGAATTCTGGAGGTGAACAAAGAGCTTGAGGCAATGGGTGTGAAGGTTAAAGCTCAGTATGCAGTTCTTGGTCCCTATGACTTTGTTAATATTGTTGAGGCTCCTGACAATGAAACAGTTGCAAAGATGTCGGTTGAGATAGGTTCAAGGGGAACGGTCCAGCTTTTAAGCATGCCTGCCACCCCTGTTGAAGAGCTTATCAAGTCTTTAAAATAGCACTTTTAGAGGCCAGGGGTTTTTAAATGCCTCTGGCCAGAATCTTTTGACCAATAAAATGCTAAAGAAAGCTTTAGAACTGTTTTTTCTTTTACTGGTTTCTGGATGCGCTCTGTCAGCATCGATAAAGACCATAAGGGTGCCAGCAGAAACCGTAACTGGCAAATTTGACCTCATTCTTTTCGGTGGTAACTATCTTGATGACCCTGAAACAATCGTCTTTGCTGACCTCAGGGATGATGATATTGCTTTTGAGCCCTATTCTCCTGATTATAAATACAAAAGACACAATAACCTCACCCTTACGGAACTAATTCATGTGGCAAGGGAGCATCTTTTTGGAAGTAGTGTTACATACAGGAAAATAGAATTCAGGAAGATTTACACTCCCTCTGGTCAAATTCTTGGATATGAGATAAGGGCAATCCAATGGCCCTTAAAATATGGCTTTGGTGATATACCAGAGGTGAGTTACAGGTTAAAGGATAAAAAACTATTTTTATACATACGCACACCTGAATTTATTGAAAACGAAGGCATTCGTCTTAAGAGAAGATGGTGGTAGAGTGATTAGATTATAAGGTCTAAAAGTATGGCAACAATAGAGAAGAGAAAGATTAAAAAATAATTAAACTCCTCAGGTGATTTCTTTAAGGAGGCAAGAAGATATTTTAGAACCTCTCTATCTTCATTAGAAAGAGATGAATTTGATTGTAGTTTTTCAACTAATTGATATTGATTAATAGCTGCCTTCCTCTTTCTTGCAATATAGGTTCTGTAGAGAAAAAACAGCATATACCCAAGGGCACCACAGTACCAAACCGGTCTAACAAAGGATGGTTCAATCTTTCTGACCACAATTACCGCCCTGAAAGACAGGGCTGAAAAAAGACCAAGTATAAAAAAGCAGATAATTATCCATTTTGGGACAAGGTGTGGTCTTTTATCACTCATAAGAGGAGATTAAAATAAAACAAGCGATAAAATCAATTATGTTTCAACTTTCTGACCTAAGAAAAGCCTTCAAATCCAGTGTGCTTATTTCTGATGGGTCCCAGTCCTTATCAATAAGTAACTCAAGGTATTGTTCCTTATAGATATATACAAAGGCAGGCTCTTTGCCAGAGGAGGTTTTTACAATTACTTTCGTTCTTTCGTATTCTTCTCCTTCAAAACTGTCAACGAGGTTGAGTTCTTCCTGGCTTAGGCCCCATAGCAACTTTCCTCTTACGCTAAAAGAAGGCGCCCTTATCAGGGCAGGATATATAGCA
>CAZIIE010000265.1:0-1889 GCA_964539375.1 uncultured Nitrospirota bacterium
TCCACGGCATTGGCGTTGATATTGTTAAGATAAGCCGCATTGAGCAGGCTGTTAAGAGATGGGGTGAGAGATTTCTTAAAAGGGTCTTTACCGAGGCTGAAAGGCGGTATTGCTTTAAGAAGGCACGACCTCATATCTCACTTGCTGCAAGATTTGCTGCCAAGGAGGCCTTTGTTAAGGCCCTTTCAGCAGGAAAGGTTATTCCATTAAAGGAGATTGAGGTTATAAATAACCCTGATGGTGCACCTTTTATTAAGTTATATGGCAGTGCCAGAGAGATTATCAAAAGTGTATCATCAGAGGAGGCAGTTCATTTAAGCCTTAGCCACGATGGCGACTATGCAGTGGCCTTTGTGGTAATAGAGAGGAAAAGGGAGGCCCTATGAAGGTTGTAAATGCATCGGAGATGAGGGAGATAGACAGATTTACCATTGAGGAGATAGGCATTCCCTCCATGGTGCTAATGGAGAGGGCTGGACTTTCGGTGGTAAAAAGAATCAGAGAGAGATTTTCTCCTGAACAGCCTGTTACCATTCTATCAGGAGGCGGAAACAACGGCGGTGATGGCCTTGTAATAGCAAGAGAGCTTACGAGGGCAGGGTATACTGTTAAGATCTTTCTTCTATCCTCAGAAGATAAACTAAGCGCCGACTGTAAGGCACAGCTTGAGATACTGAAAAAACTTAATATAAAGGTAAATATAAACAGGGCTCCTTCTTCAAAGGACCTAAAAGGCACGGTGGTGGTGGATGCAATCATCGGGACAGGATTAACCAGGGAATTAAGAGAAAACCTTATAAAGGTTGTTAGGGCAGTAAATAGCCATGCCCTCTATGTATTTTCAGTTGACATACCAACGGGGATATCATCGGATACTGCCCAGGTGATGGGAGAGGCAGTTAGGGCTGATGAGACCGTAACCTTCGGGCTTCCAAAGATTGGCCATTTACTGCCACCAGGGGCTGAATATACCGGCCTGCTTCATGTAGAAGACATTGGTTTTCCAGAGATGCTAACCTGCTCAGAGTCATTGATGGTTGAGCTTGTAGATGAAGACTTAATAGAGGGGCTAATTCCTGAAAGGTTCCTTGATACCCATAAGGGTGATTACGGACATCTGCTTGTGGTGGGGGGTTCGGTGGGCAAAACCGGAGCCGCATTAATGGCAGCAAGGGCTGCACTCCGCTCAGGCGCTGGCCTTGTAACAATCGCCCTTCCAGAGCCTGCCGCTTTGTCCCTTATGGGTACAGTGCTTGAGGAGATGATGCTTCCCCTTCCTTCAAACTCTGACGGAACTATTGCTAAAGAAGCACTTGATGGCATCCTTGATTTTATCCACAAAAAGGCAGATGTGCTTGCCATTGGGCCAGGTCTTGGCAGAAACACCGAGACAGGGCAGATGGTAAGAGAACTGGTGAGGCTTTCACCTGTGCCAATGGTGATAGATGCTGATGGGCTGAATGCCCTATCTGAGGCAGGGCTTGATGCAATGAAAGGGCTTTTCAGCAAGGTGCGTTCCCCGATAGTTTTAACCCCCCATCTGGGTGAGATGGTAAGGCTTACAGGGCTTGATAAGACAGAAATCATCGGTAACCGCCTTCAGGTTTCAAGGCATTTTTCAGAGGATACAGGCTGTGTCCTTGTCCTTAAAGGGGCACCAACAGTAGTATCAACACCAGAGGGAAGGCAGTATATCAACTCAACAGGTAATCCTGGCATGGCCACTGCTGGCTCAGGAGATGTTCTAACAGGCATTGTGGCATCCCTTATTGGTCAGGGCCTTGGCCCTGAAGAGGCTTCGGTGGCAGGTGTTTATATCCACGGTCTTTCAGGTGATATTGCCTCGGAGGCATTAACCGAGTATTCCATGACTGCAGGGGATTTAATAA
>CAZIIE010000266.1:0-1870 GCA_964539375.1 uncultured Nitrospirota bacterium
ATGTGCTGATAAGTGATGGGATAGAGGTCAAAAAGGGTCAGGTCGTGGCAAGGCTTGATAGTAGAGAGATGGAAAGTTTGATAGAGCAGTTAAAAAGCAGGGTAGAGGGGCTTAAGGCAAGGATTAAGGCTGAAGAGCAGGCTTTACAGTATCTCAGGGAAAAAGTAAATAAGGCAATTGCCCATGCCCGTCAGAGGCTTAAGGTTGCAAAGACAAGGTATTCGCAGGCAGAGGCGAAGGTTAACAGACAAAAGAGCAAGTTTGAACGTTACAAAAACCTTGCTGAAAAGGGCGTATTCCCTGAGGACAGGCTTGAGGACATAAATCTCTCCTTTAATCTTGCCAAAGAGGAGCTTGAAGCCTCAAAGGAGATGCTCAGAGAGGCAGAGATTGCCCTTGAGGAGGCCAGGGTGGAGAAAAAGAGAATTGCCATAAAACTTCACAGCCTGGATTCTATGAGATCAGAGCTAAAGGCTCTTATGAAACAACTTGAACAGGCTGAGGTTCAGCTTTCCTATACAGAGGTAAGGGCACCTGCTGATGGGGTGGTTTTAAGAAAGGTCGCTGAGCCGGGCGAGGTGATTGGAGCAGGTGGTGTGATAGGGATAATGGTTATACCCGAGTCTCTGTATGTAAAGACCTATCTGCCCGAGAGGTTTCTTGGAAGGGTGAAGGTTGGCACTGAGGCAAAGGTAATAACCGATGCCTACCCTGACAGACCAGTAACCGGTAGGGTCTGCTACATCTCAGAGCGTGCTGAATTTACACCAAAGGAGGTTCAATCAAAGACAGAACGGGTAAAACAGGTCTTCTCTACTAAGATATGTTTTGACAGCAAAAAAGCCTCAACGATTCTAAAAAAGGGTATGCCTGTGGATGTGGAGATAGATGTTGGTAGATAAGGTTTTAGAGACTTCATTACAGGAAGTTTTTATGTATAATAGTTCCAGAGGGTAAAATATGTTAAGGACCGAAATAGAGGGACTTGAAATACTATCAGAAAGGCTTAAAACTGCCCTGGGAACCAATATCAGGGCCATTGTGGCCTTTGGTTCAAGGGTAAGGGGGGATTTTAACTGGGAGTCAGATTTTGATGTGCTGGTTGTGGTGGAGCAGAAAGATTATTCTGTTGTCAGGCTTATAACTGATACCTGCCTTTCAATTGAGGAAGAAAGAGGTATTCCACTTTCTGCAGTTGTTAAGGACCTGAAGACCTTCCAGGCAGAAAGACAGTATAATACAGGGTTTTACAGAAACATTAAGAAAGAGGGTCTGGTAATTTATGGAGCGATTGACTAAAGAGGAAAAGGTCACCCTTTCTGAGCTCAGGTTTGAAAAGGCCAAAGAGATGCTTTCCGATGCCAGAAAAACCCTTGAGATTGGGTTATACAAGACCTCTGTTAACAGGAGTTATTATGCTGCACTACATGCTGCAAGGGCATTACTGATTCTGAAAGGCTCAGACCCGGTAACACATGAAGGAACAATAAGGATACTTTCTCTTGATTTTGTCAGAACCAACATCATACCAAAAAAATATATCAAGATTTTAAAGGGTCTTCTTTCCATGAGAGCAGATGTGGATTATGGTGATATGACGACAGTGGATGAAAAGGATGCAAAGGAGGCGCTGAAAGATGCAGAGCAGTTTGTGCTGGAGACAGACAGGATAAGAAAGGAAATTATAAGAGAGTTGAAGTAAACTTCCACCATAGACAGGAGTTTTATTTACTCAAAGGGGATTCGCCCCTTTGAAACCCTGATAAGAGGATTTCTTTCTTTTTCCCCCATTCCATAAGTCCTTCGGTTTGACAATCCCCTGACACCTTCTTCCATTTTCAGAGTATAATAACCTTATGTCAGAGGTTTT
>CAZIIE010000267.1:0-1850 GCA_964539375.1 uncultured Nitrospirota bacterium
CCCTAAATACCAACATCCTGCGGTGGCAGGAAGGTGCGCTGTGCAAGGTCTTTGTCAATAAGAAAGAGCCCACCAGGGTTATTCTCATTCAGTTTGAGGCTCTGGATAATCTCATCGGCTGATGCCTCCTCCTCAACCTGCTCATCAATAAACCACTTCAGGAAACTGGTGGTTGCATGGTCCTTAAGCTCAATGGCAAGGTCCATAAGGGAGTTTATCAGGGCTGTTACATGCTGTTCGTGCTCAAGGACATGCTCAAAGGCATTAAGGGGTGATGTCCACTCATTGGGTGGAGATTTTATCTCCTTCATTAAAACCCTTCCACCACGCTCAATAACATAGTTGTAAAACCTCTTTGCATGGGTTAGCTCCTCCATTGCCTGCACCCTCATCCAGTTGGCAAACCCCTTCAGACTGATGGACTCAAAATAGGCTGACATGGAAAAGTAAAGATAGGATGAGTAGAGCTCAGCATTAATCTGTTCGTTCAGTGCATCCTGCATCCTTTCCTCAAGCATAATATCCTCCTTCTTTATATAGGGTGTAGGGGGTAGCGTGTAGGGAGTAGTAAAAACAACTTAACCCCGATAAACGCTATTAACGCAAAGAAAGCAATCAATGCGATAAACTCAATGAACGCAATTAACGCAACCAACCCAATTAACCCAATATACCAATAACCAATATACCAATATACCAATATACCAATTACGAATATTTATTTTATCATATCCATAAGTTTTTCTCTCATGCTTTTAAATATCTCAAGATACTCAGGGCTCTGGTAATCCCTGTAGGTAAACTCATGGGGACGAAACTCACCCTTTTTGTAAAAGAGGGTAACCTCTCCGTAAATTCCCTTTCCAAGGTAAATCCTGTGGGTATAGTTCTTTGTGGTTGCAAGCACCAGCTTTGAAGGGGTTATGTAGCCAGGGTCAAGGTTTATCCTTCTTTTGCCTCCCTCGGAAAGCTCTTCCTCAATCTGATTGGTCTTAAGCTTTATCTCAACTATTTCAGAGGGGTCAATAATCCTTCTAAAGGCAATGAATCTGCGGTATATGGGCCACCCGAGCTCATCTCTGTAGTAGTCAGTATGCTCCCAGTTTAGCCTCTCCGATTCAAAAAGCACAGGCCCATATAATTCGTCAAGCCTCTTTCTTGCCCATTTGTAAACCCTGTCGTCACTAAAGAGGGTGCCAGTAAACAGAAGTGCCTTTTCAGGTGGCTTTGGAACTCCCATAACTAAAGGTTTTCCCAGCTGCCAGGTCCTATCACCTTCTTTTTCAGGATGCCCTTCGGGTCAATAATATAGGTCTCGGGCACCCCTGTAACACCAAAGGCCTTAGCTGCCTTGTCATGTGGGTCAACATAGATGGGAATATCGAAGTTATGTTTTTTAAGATAGTTCCTTGTTACTGTAGGGTCTTCATGGTACACAATTCCAATGAAAACAAAATCGGGGTCCCCTTTCTTTCTCTGATATAGGGCATTTATTGAGGGCATCTCCTTTCTGCATACAGAGCACCAGGATGCAAAAAAGTGAACAAATACGGTTTTGCCTCTTAGTGATTTAAGGGTCAGGGTATTGCCGTTTTTGTCATAAACGCTGAAATCTGGAGCATAATACCCTACCATTACAGGAGTCTTACCTGGATGCCTTGCTCTCTGGCTTAGAAGAACCAGAAAAAGACCTATTAAAAGAAGCCCTATGAGTATAACCGCCCTGTTTTTCATGTAGTTAAGTCTGGCCTTTACAAAAGATAACCTTAAAGAGCATCCTGCCCTTTAAGGTTATCATAAAAAGTGTGAAGATATTGTGAACTTTAGTTTACACTTGCAATGAGCTCCTG
>CAZIIE010000268.1:0-1797 GCA_964539375.1 uncultured Nitrospirota bacterium
TTAATCTGAACGGTCTTTATTGTCCCTTTTTTAAGGGCTCCTATATCCACCGCCTCAAGCATTAAATAAATTTTACCATAATTAGAAATAAGATTTTATGTAATAGTCCTTACAATTCGTTTTGTTGTGGTTAGTTTTCATGGGTGGTTGAATGAAATATGTTTGACAGAAGGAGATGTGAAATTTTCCTTTACAAAGGCGGTATATCTTATAGGAAAGCCGAGTCTTTTTATCCTATGTGTCTTTAGAAGTCTGAATCCTGTATATTTTGCATGCACGGTTATGTCGACAGGATGGCATCCCTGGCTTAGAAAAGGAAATCTCCTGAAAAGCCATCCCCAGAGTTTGCCAGAAAAATTATAGGGCAGATCCATATAGACTGACAGGAGCTTTCCATTCAGGACGGTAACCCGGGATATCTCTTTCGTAGCCTCCATAATTTTTGATTCATGACAGAAGTCAAAGAAGCAGTTTGCCAGTATCAGATCAAAGAAGTTGTTTTCAAAGGGGATTCTGAAAAAGGGACTTACCACTAACCTTATATATGAAGATGTCTCTATGCCTAAGTAATCAATAGCCCGTTGTCTTATAGATTTAGAAAAACAGAGCAGGTAGTTTTCACCCCCTGGGTTTGCCTCAATAATACACTTTATGCCAGGGTCAGTGGGTGGAGAGATTATCAGTATCCTTGGGTTACCATCTGAGGCTTCCTCTGCCTCCATGAGTCTGGTTTTAAACTCAATTAGCCTTACCCATACTGGAAAAAGACTTGAAAGGTTAAGATATACCTCCTCGATAGAAGGGGCTTTCACCGAAACACCTATTCCTTATCCCTCAAGACCAAATTTTTGTGGGTTTCTAATAAACTCTTTATAATAGATGCAAAACATGGTAAGGTCATCCAGGTGCTGCCTTATCACCTGATAGAGTTCGTCCATGGAGACCTCCCAGTAAAGGTGAACAAGCCTGTTTCTGTAACTTGCAAGGTTTTTATTCTTTTCTGCAAATTCCATGGGAACAATTTTATATTCTCCGAGACTCAAGATAATCTGCCTGTAGTCCTTTGTCTTCACAGGCAGTCTGGACAGAATATGGCTACCAATGGTGAGTATCCCTTCAAGTGCCCTTCTTAAATAATGCTCTGCAAGGCCGTAGTTCCTTCTGTCCTTTTTGAATTCTTCCAGGCTACAGGATGTTATAGCCTTTAGTTCCTCTATTGATAGTTCTATGTCCGAAAGGATATTTCGTATCTTCTGGATATTTATGGGACGACGGTCAGTCATCTTTTATCAATGCCTCATCAAAGATTCTCTCAAAAAATCGGAAGTCAAGATATAACTGTATGACCCGCTCCTTGTAATCATAGAAAAATTCCTCTGAAGTCCAAAAAACAGGCACCCCTTCTGTAACGGCATTAAACTGTAGGCTCAAAGGTGCTTCATGAAGATATACAATATCCACATTCTCTCCTATCTTTTCCGAAAGTTCCTCATGAAGGATTCCGTATACACCAACAGGGTCTTCCTTCAAAGGGGTAATATCCTCAAAGACCACTCCCACATCAATATCGCTTCCAGGATGATAGGTGCCATCCACAAAGGAACCAAAAACAATAATTGCCCCTACACCACATCCGGTGAGTTTTTCACGATCAAGGTTATTTTTGAGAACCTTATTTTTCATCGGAGCATACCATAGTCAGTTCATTTCAGCCTTTTTACTATTTAGGCATATCTTCCTCTATGTTTTCAAGTAAAACTTTCAAGAAATTCTCTGGGGTTCAGGATTTTGATGTCC
>CAZIIE010000269.1:0-1796 GCA_964539375.1 uncultured Nitrospirota bacterium
TGGTGTAGTGGTTAATAGGTGAAGTTGGTGAAGGGGCGTTTATTGCGTTATTTGCTTTAATTGTGTTCGTTGTGTTGATGATGAGTTTTGGAAATTGGAACTTAGAATTTGTTTAGAGCTTAGGATTTAGAGATTAGAATTTATAGGTTGTGCTCTCTGTGGTTTGTATATTTTATATCCCTGCTCCCGATAACTTAATAACTTAATAACTAACTTAACTTATACCCATGAACCCGACTGTTGCATCCATACTGATGATGAACAATTACTTCCACGATGTGGCTACCGCAATGGTGCCAGCCACGGCTGTGGTTGCGTGGATACTTGTTGGAAGGGCTGAAAGAGCTGGCAATGACCGGAGCTTTTATCTGAGTGTATATTCAGTGGTCAGGAAGGTCTTTGTCTTCAGCCTTTTCTGGCTGATGATCGGTGCAGTGCCAAGGGTTCTTACCTTCAGGTTTTATGAGCTAAGAGAGGCGGAGCTTAAGGGGATAGTAGTTGCCCTTTTTGCTAAACTCCTTCTGGCCTTCATGCTGGTTTTAACAGGCTCTGTTCTGTGGATAAAGATTGGAAAAAGACTGAAACAGCTTTAACTCTCTTTGTTTTTTTCCTTTAACATCCTGACAAGCCCTTCGTAGCTGGACTTCCTTATGATGCTTTTAAACTGTCTGCGGTAGTTATTGATAAGGCTTACTCCCTCAATAATCACATCATATACCACCCAGCCATCCTGCCTTTTGAGGAGCTTATAGTCCACTGGAATCTGGGTCTGCTTTGATGTAACCACCAGGGTCTTCACGATTGCATATTTTCCACGCTTTCGCTGTCCCTTATAGAGAATCCTTTCGTTTTTATAGGCCTCAATCCTCTTCAGATAGGTTCTTTCAAGTAATCCCCTGTAAAGACCTACAAACTCCTTTCTCTGGCTATCATCAAGCTTTCTCCACTGTCGTGAAAGAGACCTTCTGGCCATCTCACTGAAGTCAAAGATATCTTTTATTGCAGAACGGATTGCCTCTCTTCTTTCGCTTTCCCTTTCAGGCCCTTTCAGCTTTGGGTCTTTCAGTATACCTATCACCCTGTCAACTCCTATCCTTACCACATCTAAAGGCTCGGTAGCCTGAACTCTTCCAGGAAATAAAAGAAATGCCACCAGGGCAGTCAAAACAAAAGCTAAACCCCTCATAACTATCTCTTTACCTCCTTGTCACGGTGCTGTAAATAGGCATCCTGAAGGGAGACATAAGGGTCAAGGGCGCCCTCAACAAGGTCTTCATAATCTCCAAGGTGAAGGGATGTACTGTTAATGGTCTTTTCTGCCCTCATTAACAGGGATGTGCCACTTTCAAGATAGCTAAGGGGGTCAAGGAAAAAGTCTCCTACGAGACCCACTGTATCCCTTAATGTGGAAGGCCCAAGCACTGGCCATACAATGTAAAAGCCATTTCCAATCCCGTAATGACCGAGGCTCTGACCGAGGTCTTCCTCATAGGGATTGAGGTTAAACTCCCTTTTCGCAACATCATCAAAACCATAAACACCCAGGGTGGTGTTCACAGCAAACCTCAAAAGCTCATTACCAGCCCCTTTGAGCTTACCCTGAAGCAGACAGTTAACCACCCTTACTGGCATAAGAAGATTGCGAAAGAAGTTTCCTATTGCAACCCTTACATCCTGGGGCAGGATATAGGAATAACCCTGTGCAACAGGCTTCAGCACCCAGAAATAGAGCCTGTCATTAAATCTGAACATCAGGCGGTTCCAGGGCTCAAGGGGGTCTGCTATGGTGAGCTCTT
>CAZIIE010000270.1:0-1791 GCA_964539375.1 uncultured Nitrospirota bacterium
GGCAGCATTGTGCCTGTCTCTGTCAATGCATCCTATCTTGAAGAGGGAGAGATGCTTTTCCTTTTAAGGGACATCTCAACTATTAAGGAGTATGAAAAGAGGCTTCTTGAGATGAATCTTGAGCTCAAGAAAAAGAACAGGGAGCTTCAGGAATTTGCCTATATCGCTTCCCATGACCTCAAGGAACCACTTAGAAAGATATCCTTTTTTGGTGAGCGACTTGAAAGGAGATTCTCCAGTGAACTGCCCGAGAAGGCAAGGGATTATCTTCAGAGGATGACCAGGGCATCAAGGAGGATGGATGCCCTTATTACAGGATTGCTTGAATACTCAAGGGTGGAGACCAGGGGAAGGGACTTTGAGGTCGTTGACCTTAATGAAACTATAAGGGATGTGCTTGATGACCTGGAGGTAAAAATCAGGGAAAAGGAGGCTGTTGTTAATGTAGGAAAGCTTCCCCAGATAGAGGCAGACCCGCTTCAGATGAGGCAGCTATTTCAGAACCTGATATCAAACTCACTTAAGTTTTCCAGAGATGGCCTCAGGCCAGAGATTACCATAGATGCAATAACCGATGTCAGGAACAACCAGGTTGTGATAAGCCTTGTTGACAATGGTATAGGTTTTGAACCAGAATATTCGGACAGGATTTTCGGTATGTTTCAGAGGCTTCATGGAAGGACCGAGTATGAGGGCACCGGGATAGGGCTTGCTGTATGCAAGAGGATAGTGGAACGACACGGCGGTAGCATAAAGGCAGAGGGTAAACCCTCGGAAGGTGCTATGTTTACAATAGTCTTGCCAATAAAGCAGAGGGAGATGAAGTGATGGAGCAGGAAATAGTTATACTTATGGCAGATGACGACGAAGATGACTGTCTCATGGCCAAAGAGGCCTTTGAGGAGGCCCGTCTGGCAAATGAGCTCAGGTTTGTCCATGACGGAAAGGAGCTTATGGATTATCTCGGCAGAAAGGGTAAATACAAAGACCCCCAAAGCTCACCAAGGCCAGGCCTTATTCTGCTTGACCTGAATATGCCCCGTATGGATGGCAGAGAGGCTTTAAAGCGTATAAAGGCTGACCCTGAACTAAGGTCAATCCCTGTGGTTATACTGACCACATCAAAGGCTGAAGAGGATATACTGAGCAGTTACAACCTGGGGGCAAACTCCTTCATAACCAAACCTGTCACCTTTGAGGGGCTGGTGGAGGTGATGAAGGGGCTTGATAAATACTGGTTTAAGATAAGCATTGTGCCAGCAATGGTAAAAGGGGGAGGCTGATGGAGGAGATAAGAATCCTTGTGGTAGAGGACGACGAGGACGACTTTGTAATAGTCAAGGAGCTTTTTGAGGACATCACCCTCTGGAAGGCTCAGATTGACTGGGCAGACTCTTACGATAGTGCCATTGAAAGGATTAAAGATAGCAGTTATGACATATTTATCTTTGATAACCACCTTGGCGAAAAGACAGGCCTTGAGCTGTTACGGTTGGTAAAGGAGTTTGGACTGAATGTGCCTGTTATTATACTGACAGGGCAGGATGACATAGATGTGGACATAAAAGCAATGAAGCTTGGTGCCTCAGATTACCTGGTAAAGGGAGAGATAACACCTGAACTTTTAGAAAGGTCTATCCGATACAGCATTGCCCAGAAAAGGACAGAGGCTGAAAAGGACAAACTCATCAAACAGCTTCAGGAGGCAATGAAGGAGATTAAGACCCTGTCAGGGCTGATTCCAATCTGTGCCTCCTGTAAAAAGATTCGCGATGACAGTGGTTACTGGAA
>CAZIIE010000271.1:0-1784 GCA_964539375.1 uncultured Nitrospirota bacterium
GTTTTTTGAAGAGATAATTTTCCATCTTTTCTCTGGCCACAGGGGGAAGAGCCTACTTAAAGTAGACCTTCAGGGTCAGATTGATGCGCCTGAGCCAAGCTTAAAGGCAATAAATGCCGCCTTTCTGATTTTGCTTTCCGGTAAAAACTCAGAGCTTTACAGGAAGGCAAGGGGGGTGTTTGAGGAGGCAAAAGGGCATACAGGGCTTAAAAGGGCTGTGGAGTTTTACGAGCTTGCCTTTGAGTGTATAAAAGAAGAGATAAATGCCCATCCCCAGCCTGAGAAAATCAAGGGGCTTTCTGAATACCTGAGGAACACAGCAAAGACCAGCCCCCGAATGGCTACCATAGAGCGTATCAGGGAATGCTTTTTCCCCGAGGGGGTTGGAATCTGCCAGAGAAAGGATGAACTGAGAGAGGCTTTAAGAAATAGGCGCAGGGTCAGTCTAAAAAAGCTAAACCCCCAGCCAATAAAAAAACCTTCAGAAGAGATGCTTTTTACCTCTAATGTGCTACTGACTGTTCCTTCAAAGGAAAAGAGCCTCAATGAGCTTGACCTGTCTTCGTCTTTAAAGAAACAGCTTGAACGCACAGTCACAGAGGAGCAGCTTTACTGGTATGACCATCCAATACAGATAGGGGTTGAGACCGACCGTAACGAGGCTGTTTATGGTCTCAGGGGGTTAAGTGATGCCCTGAGATTTGAGAAAGCCCTTGGTGTGGCTTCCAGAAGGGAAAGGCTTAAATGCCTCCTTTCTGTATCAGTAACCCACAGGGGACTTCATTCAATTGCAAGAAACTACATAGAGGATGAACTCAGAAAATCAAAGGCCATAGAGGATATGGATGTCTATATATTTACAGAGGATGACACCAGAAGGCTTGTTGAGGAGGTGCTTCAGCCTGCAGCGAAAAAACTCCTTGGTGTAAGTGAAACAGATATGCTCTTTGAGGTCTTTGGTGTGGATGGAGAGTACGGAAGGCATTACAGCTTTCTTAAGGCGGTGGTGCCACTGTGGTCAGTGCTGATTGACCCACGGGTCAGGGCTACTTTCAAGATTGACCTGGACCAGGTCTTTCCCGAGGAGCATCTGGTTAAGGAGACAGGAAAGAGTGCTTTTCAGCACCTTATGACACCGCTCTGGGGTGCAAAGGGTAGAGACTGGGTTGAAAGACCGGTATCCCTTGGACTGCTTGCAGGTGCACTGGTTAATCAAAAAGACATTGGCAGGTCTCTGTTTACGCCCGATGTCTGCTATCCACCAGAGGACATAAGGGCTGATGAGGTTATATTCTTTAGTCCCCTTCCACAGGCACTTTCAACCGAGGCAGAGATGATGACCCGATATGATGATGTCGGGGAGTTTGATGGTCGGCAGAGTTGTATTCAGCGTTATCATGTAACTGGTGGAACCACTGGTGCACTGGTTGAGGCACTGAGAAGGTGGAGGCCCTTTACTCCAGGTTTTGTAGGAAGGGCAGAGGACCAGGCCTATATAATGAGTGTGCTCTTTGATGAGCAGGAGGGCGAACTGCTCAGGTATCTTCATTGTGCTGGGCTTATAATGCGGCACGATAAGGAGGCCTTTGCCTCCGAGGCAATCAGGGCTGCCTGGGCTGGTAAGACCGTTGGTGATTATGTAAGGCTTATTGTGTTTTCCCTTTACGCAGAAGCCCTTGGCTGGAGTGTAAGGGATATAAAGGCTGAGCTTGACCCCTTTACAGGATGTTTTATCTCGGCCATGCCCTTTACGGTTTCAATTCTGAGGCTTACACTTAAGGCAG
>CAZIIE010000272.1:0-1752 GCA_964539375.1 uncultured Nitrospirota bacterium
TTTACCGATGAGTATCCCACTCAGGACAGGCAGCGCTGGGAAAGGCTTCTTGACCTCCTGATAGAGAGGGACCTCGGCATATACATCCTAATGGAGACCAGGGCAGAGGACATCATAAGAGACAGGGACATACTTCATAAATACCGCAGGGCAGGAATAGTGCATATCTACATAGGTGTGGAGTCCACCGAGCAGGAGACCCTTGACCTTATTAAGAAGGACATAAAGGTAGAAACAGGCATGGAGGCATTGAGGCTGATACATGAACACGGGATGATCAGCGAGACCAGCTTTATCCTTGGCTTTCCCGATGAGACCAGGGAATCCATAAAAAAGACACTCAGACTATCAAAGCTTTACAACCCTGACTTTGCCCACTACCTCGCCCTTGCCCCCTGGCCCTATGCAGATATGTATGAAGAGCTCAAACCCCACATTAAAGTGCAGGACTACAGCAAATACAACCTGATTGACCCTGTAATAAAGCCCCGAAGCATGAGCCTTAAAGAGGTTGACAGGGCAATCATTGAGTGTTATCAGTCCTTTTACATGGGAAAGCTTACGCAGTTGATGAAGATAAAGGATGAATTCAAAAGGCGATACATCCTTTCCTCAATGAAACTCATTATGAATAGCTCCTTTATTGTTGACAAGCTCGGAAGCCTGGGTCGCATTCCTGCACAGGTTGAGACATTGATAAGAAAGATTGAGCACACCCCGGTTGAAAAGACACCTGTTAGCGACCCTGAGGTGGTTACCCTTGCAAGCCGCACAGTATCCATAAACGCACCCTTTAATGATGTGTTCGCCTTTGTCTCTTCTTCAGAAAACTGGCACAGGTTCATAAACGGACTTAAGGAGATAAGGCCCATAAAAAGGCAGGGCAAAACCCTCAAGTTCAGATGGCGTTACAGGATAATGGGTATTGATATTACAGGAGAAGGAGAGGCGGTTCTGGAGCCCGAGCAGGGAAGGATGATACTTCAGATGCACAGCCTGATGCCCATAAGAAAGGAGATTGACTTTGAGGCTGTGGGTGGAAGGACCCTTTTAACCGTAACAGTGGGGTATAAAAAACCTGGAAAGGTGCTTAACTTTCTCTTTAACAGGGTGCGAAGGATACTGAACATAATGGAGACCTCTCAGGTGCTTCAAAGGATAAAGGCCCTCTGCGAGCAGTCTGCTGAATATCGCAGGGTGGAAAATGGATAGTTGTTAAAACCTTAAGGTAAGTTTTGCATAGACTGACCGCTCTATCTGCACAGTGGCACTTGATACATAGCGTGAGCCAATTTCAGGATGCCTGTTATCAAAGGCGTTCTGAACTGCCAGCGAAAGTTCCATGTTGTCCTCAGGGTGCCAGCCTATGCGGAGGTTTGTCATGAAATTGTTTTTGATATTATAGGCTGGCAGGTTGTCAATGTAGTAAACCATTGCATCAAACTCTAATGTGGGAGTGATGTCATAATAGGAAGCAATGCTAAACTGGTTGTGTGGTGACTCTCCCTCCATTGACTCTGATAAAGTATCGGTGCTGTGGTCTTTCCTGTGAAGCTGCATCTGGAGATAGGAATAGGAAAATGAAAGTTTCCACTTTTTAGTGGGTCTGTATTTTAAAAAGACCTCCCCACCATAGGTCTCACCATAAAGTTTGTTCCCTCCATAGTAAGGCAATGTATAATGAGGAGATGGTGATGCTTCAAAGAATGCCCCACCCTCTTCAAAACTTCTCAGGTCGTCATATTCATTGTA
>CAZIIE010000273.1:0-1745 GCA_964539375.1 uncultured Nitrospirota bacterium
ATGCTGCTTTCTCTGTTTATTGCCTTCGTGATAAGCCCCTGGATGAGCTATATTGTGCTTAAGAATGTTAAACACAAAGGGGGTGAGGCTGAGAAGGAAAACAGGATTATCGCTGCCTTTAATAGACTCTATGAAAACAACCTCCGTAGCCTTCTTGATAGCTCTAAGAAACGCTGGGTAGGGCTTATGGTTGTCCTTATTCTGCTTGGTGGTGCCTTTTCGCTTGTTCCCCTGAAGTTAGTTGTGATGAAGATGCTTCCCTTTGACAACAAAAGCGAGCTTCAGCTTATTATTGACATGCCTGAGGGCACAACCCTTGAGGAGACCACCCATGTGGCAAGGGAGATTGGAAAGTATCTTGAGACCGTGCCAGAGGTAACGAATTACCAGATTTACTCTGGCACAGCAGCACCCTTTAACTTTAACGGACTTGTGCGACACTACTTCCTTCGCAGGGGAAGCAATGTGGCTGACATACAGGTAAACTTTATCTCCAAACACGAAAGAAAGGCACAGAGCCATGATATTGCAAAACGCATTCGGCCCCATGTGCAGGAGATTGCAAGACGGTACAATGCAAATGTAAAGGTGGTGGAGGTGCCCCCAGGCCCACCGGTGTTAAGCACCCTTGTGGCTGAGGTCTATGGGCCTGATGAGAAGGGAAGGGTTGAGATTGCACGGAAAATAAAGAAGATATTTGAGCAGACCGAAGGTGTGGTGGATGTTGACTGGTTTTATGAGGACGACCAGCCAAAGATAAAGTTCGTGGTTGACAAGGAAAAGGCAGCTCTTAATGGTATCAGCACAAGGGATGTAACCGATGCACTGAGGATTGCACTGGCAGGTGTGCCTGCAGGACTGCTTCATGTGGAGCCTGACAAAGAGCCCGTGGAGATTCTCTTAAGGGCCCCCCTTAAGGAGCGTGCATCCATAAAGGACCTTAAGGAGATAACCCTGTTTAACCGGGAGGGTAAGCCTGTGTCCCTTTCAGAGCTTGTCAGGGTTGAACGGACAGTTGCCGACAAGACCATCTATCACAAAAACCTAAAACCCGTGGTCTATGTAACCGCTGATGTGGCCGGAAAGGAGGAAAGCCCTGTTTACGCTATCCTTAAGATAAAGAAAAAGCTCAAGGAACTGAAGATTCCTGGTGGCTATGAACTGAAGCAGTATTTCACAGACCAGCCCTGGTTAACAAAGAGATACTCCATGAAGTGGGATGGAGAGTGGCAGATCACCTACGAGGTGTTCCGCGACATGGGAATTGCCTTTGCCGCAGTGCTGGTGCTTATATATGTGATGGTGGTTGGATGGTTCAGGTCATTCCTCACCCCCATTGTCATAATGGCACCCATACCGCTTTCACTGGTTGGCATACTGCCTGCCCATGCACTTTTGGGTGCGTTCTTTACTGCCACATCAATGATAGGGTTCATTGCAGGTGCAGGCATTGTGGTGAGAAACTCCATTATCCTGGTGGACTTTATTGAGTTAAAGCTCAAAGAAGGCATGCCCCTTAAAGAGGCAGTGGTTCAGGCAGGTATCATCAGGTTCAGACCAATGCTACTTACCGCATCTGCAGTGGTGGTGGGCTCTGCTGTCATACTCTTTGACCCCATTTTCCAGGGCATGGCCATATCGCTTATGGCTGGTGAGGTAGCATCCACCCTTCTTTCAAGAACCGTGGTGCCTGTGCTTTATTATGTGTATAAAAAGTGCGTTGACCGTCATGAAGACACTGAAAC
>CAZIIE010000274.1:0-1719 GCA_964539375.1 uncultured Nitrospirota bacterium
GGCTGGGTCTTCCGATGGCGTGACCATGGTGGGCTTATATTTATTGACCTGAGAGACCGTAGCGGGATTATGCAGGTTGTGTTCAGTCCTGATGTCTCAAGCAAGTCCCATCAGCTTGCCCATACCCTCCGTTCAGAGTATGTGGTAAAGATAAAGGGTGAGGTAAGACGCAGACCTGAAGGCACAGAGAATCCTGACATACCAACAGGAGAGCTTGAGGTCTATGCAAATGAGCTTGAAATACTCTCTAAGGCAGAACCTCTGCCCTTCATGATTGATGAACCAAAGGAGATATCCGAGGCCTTAAGGCTGAAACACCGCTACCTTGACCTCAGAAGGCCAGAGATGCTTGAAAATCTACTGACCCGTCACAGGGTTACCAAGCATATAAGGGACTTCCTTGACAGCAGGGGCTTCGTTGAGGTGGAGACCCCCATGCTTACAAAGTCCACCCCTGAAGGTGCAAGAGACTATCTGGTGCCAAGCCGTGTTAACCCTGGACATTTCTATGCCCTTCCCCAGTCACCCCAGCTTTTCAAACAGATATTAATGTGCTCAGGCCTTGAGCGTTACTTTCAGATTGTAAAGTGCTTCCGTGACGAAGACCTGCGGGCTGACCGTCAGCCTGAGTTTACCCAGGTTGATATGGAGATGAGCTTCGTTGAGGTTGATGATGTGATAGAGGTTGTTGAGCAGATGCTTTCCTATGTCTTTAAAAATACCCTTGGCGTGGATATCAAAACACCCATAGAGAGGTTGACCTATAAAGAGGCAATGGAGCGGTTTGGCACTGACAAGCCTGACCTCCGATTTGGCCTTGAGCTTACCGAGATGGAAGACCTTGCCCGCCAGGGCTCCTTCAAGGTCTTTCTCAATGCCCTTGACTCTGGTGGAAGGGTAAAGGGGCTTCTTGGTAAGGGTCTTGCAAGTTTAAGCCGCAAGGAGATAGACCTTCTCACCGAGGAGGCCCAGTCCTACGGTGCAAAGGGGCTTGCCTGGATAAAGCTAAAGGATGGCTTTGAATCACCAATTACAAAGTTTTTCCCTGAGGGTGTGCTCAAGGAAATGGCAGAACGCCTCGGGGCTGAGCAGGGTGACATGATGCTCTTTGTGGCAGATGATGAGGAGACCACCCTTGATGTGCTGGGCAGACTGAGACTTTCCATAGCAAAAAGACAGGGGCTTATAAAGGATGGATACAGGTTTTGCTGGGTTGTTGATTATCCCCTTCTTGAATGGGACGATGAGGAAGGAAGATTTCAGGCGATGCACCACCCCTTCACCTCCCCAGCTGATGAAGACATTGAGCGCATGCTCAAAGAGGACATAACCGACAAAGAGGGGCTTTCCTCCCTCAAGGCAAAGGCCTACGACATCGTGCTCAATGGTTATGAGATAGGCGGTGGCAGTATCCGTATACACAGACCTGATGTTCAGAAAAAGATGTTTCAGTTGTTACAGATCTCCGATGAGGAGGCTCAGTTAAAATTTGGTTTTCTTTTAGATGCCCTTCGCTATGGTGCACCACCCCATGGTGGCATTGCCCTTGGTCTTGACCGCCTGGTCATGTTGATGGTTGGGGCTGAATCCATAAGAGATGTGATAGCCTTTCCAAAAACCCAGAAGGCGGTCTGTCTTTTAAGCGGTGCTCCATCGGTGGTGGAGGAAAAACAGCTCAGAGAGCTTCACATAAAGCTGGATATTGTGGAGTAACAGGAG
>CAZIIE010000275.1:0-1704 GCA_964539375.1 uncultured Nitrospirota bacterium
CTTGTTTTTTCAGCATGTTTTCAAGTAAATTTAATATTATGAAAAAGATAGAGATTTATGATACAACACTCAGGGATGGCTCCCAGTCAGAGGAGATAACCTTTTCTGTTGATGACAAGCTTCGTATAACTGAAAAGCTTGATGAACTGGGAATCCACTACATTGAAGGTGGCTGGCCTGGCTCAAACCCAAAGGATGCAGAATACTTCAGAAAGGTTAAAAAACTCAGTCTTCAGAATGCCCTTGTAGTGGCCTTTGGAAGCACCCACAGGGCATCTACCACTGTTGAGAAGGACCACAACATCCAGAGCCTTCTTAAGGCAGAAACCCCTGTTATCACCATATTCGGTAAGACCTGGGACTTCCATGCCACTGCAGCCCTCAGGGTATCCCTTGAGCGGAATCTTGAGCTAATTCATGACACAGTCAGATACCTTAAAAACCATGTGGACAGGGTCTTCTTTGATGCAGAACACTTTTACGATGGCTACAAGAACAATCCTGAATACGCCCTCAAGTGCCTTGAGGCAGCAAGAGATGCAGGGGCTGACTGTCTTGTCCTCTGTGACACAAACGGAGGAACCCTGCCTGAGGAGATAAAGAAGATTACCCGTGAGGTCAAAAGAAGGCTTAAGTGCAGGCTTGGCATCCATGCCCATAATGATGCTGAGTGTGGTGTTGCAAACTCTATTGCTGCAGTCTCCTCTGGTGCTACCCAGGTGCAGGGCACCATTAACGGCCTTGGTGAACGCTGTGGAAATGCTAACCTTTGCTCAATTATTCCAAACCTTCAGATAAAATCAGGCTACAGATGCATTGGAGATGAAAACCTGTCAAAGCTGAGAGAGGTCTCAAGGTTTATAAACGAGATAGCCAACATACGCCACTTCAATCGCCAGCCCTATGTAGGTGACAGTGCCTTTGCTCACAAAGGCGGAATCCATGTTTCAGCTATACTGAAAAACCCCGAGACCTATGAACATATTAAGCCAGAGCTTGTGGGCAACTCAAGAAGGGTGCTCGTATCAGACCTTGCTGGAAAAAGCAACATCCTGCGAAAGGCAGAAGAACTGGGCATCCATCTTGACAAGGGCTCACCCCAGCTTGAAGGGATACTTCAGACTGTAAAGGAGCTTGAAAATCAGGGCTACCAGTTTGAGGCTGCCGAGGCTTCCTTTGAGCTGCTTGTGAAAAAGATACTGGGCCTTCACAGACGGTTCTTTGACCTGATAGGCTTCAGGGTGATTGTTGAAAAAAGGAAGGAAGGCGAGGAGCCCCTCAGTGAGGCTACCATTATGGTCAAGGTTGGTGGACATATTGAGCATACTGCAGCAACAGGTAACGGACCTGTTAATGCCCTTGACAATGCCCTCAGAAAGGCCCTTGAGAAGTTTTATCCCTCCCTCAAAGAGGTGAGACTGAACGATTACAAGGTCAGGGTGTTAAGCACCCAGAGAGGAACTGGTTCAAAGGTCAGGGTGCTTATTGAGTCAGGGGATAATGAACATAAATGGAGCACCGTAGGGGTGTCAGAAAACATCATTGAGGCATCCTGGCAGGCCCTGGTTGACAGTATTGATTACAAGCTATTAAGAGAAGAGGATTGATAATTTCAGATTTTAGATTTTAGATTTTATGATATTAAATATAATCCTCCCTTTACCATTATACCAATATACCATTATACTATTTATACTATTATAC
>CAZIIE010000276.1:0-1704 GCA_964539375.1 uncultured Nitrospirota bacterium
CAGAGCACCAGATACTTCACATTGAAAGATACCGTCACAGGCTATCCATTGATGGAAGACCAATAATATATGCAGTGGTTGTTTTCAGGAAGGGCTGAAGGCCAAAGGCAACTGCTTTAAATATTTCATCCCCTATGTTATCTTGAAACATGGTAAGGAAAAATCTGCTCATAACTGGCAGGCCTGGAATTGGTAAGACAACGGTTATCATAAAGCTTAGCAAGCTGATTGCTGACCTTAAACCAGCAGGTTTTTACACAGAGGAGTTAAGGAGGAAGGGGAAAAGAGAGGGCTTTAAGATAAAGAGCCTCAGGGGAAAGGAGCTTGGTCTCCTTGCCCATACCGATGTTTCCTCGCCTCTCAGGGTTGGAAGATACGGTGTTCTGCTTGAGGAGTTTGAAAAAATCCTTTCTGATATAAGGGATGAGCTGGCATCTGCCAGGGTGGTGATTATTGATGAGATTGGAAAGATGGAGTGTTATTCCCAGAGATTTAAAGAACTTATCAGGAATTTGCTTGACAGCGGCTCCATTTTCGTTGCCACCCTTTCTGAAAGGGGAGGAGGGTTTTTAGAAGAGGTAAGGGCAAGAAAGGATATTGAGCTTATACGGGTCACCGAGGAAAATAGAGATACACTGCCCCTGGAATTAGAAGGCAGCGTCAGGGCACTAACATCCCCTGATGCTCGGGAGAGCAAGGAGTTTAGGATACAAAGCTAAGTATTTCCTCAAGCCCTGCCCTGTCAGGCCTGAAGGAATTCGCAGGTGATTCCCAATCAGGGTATCCTGTAGATATGCCGAGCACAAGCCTCTTTGAGCTGTCTATTCCGAGAAAATCTTTGATATAGCGGGCATAGTCAGTGGTAAAGGCCTGGGGCACTGTGCCCACTCCCTTTGCATGGGCAGCGAGCATGAGGCTCTGAGCAAAAAGACCGAGGTCAAAGAGTGACCAGAGCGGTAAAGAGCCATCCTGAAAGAGGTATATCACATGGGGCGCACCGTAAAATCTAAAATTGGCAATCTTTGCCTTCCTTATTACCTCAGGGTCTGATAGGTCAATGCCTGTCCTTTCTGCCCTCATCCTGTAAAGCCTTTCTATTCTTTTCTGGTTCCTTTCAGGCCATCCCTCTGGCTCTGGCAGGTCAGGACAGGGTGGCTCTCCCCTTTCAAGAAGGCTGACCAACATTTCCGATAGCTCTTCCTTCTTTTTACCTGAAAGTATCATCACCTCCCAGGGCTGGGTATTCTTATAGGAGGGGCTCCAGCAGGCTGTCTCCACAATCTCTTTTAAAACCTCCTCGGGGACAGGTTCCTTTTTGAAGGCCCTTATACTCATCCTTGACCTTATGCATTCCAGTGCTTCCATGGCTACCCCCTTTTCATCTGACTAAATTTTGTTAATGAAACTGTTAAATTAAAATAACAGTTATCAGCCAGCTAAATCCAGATGAAAAATTTTCTGTTAGCCTGAAGCATAGCCCATGGTTTATAATAAATAAAGAGGGTTGTTTAAAAATCTTTCCCTTCGTAACCCCTGTTGTAACAGGTGGGGCGAGGATATTAGACAACCTAAATTACTTTGAGGCTGTTCAAGAAATATGAGGAATTTACTCAAAGGGGCTCCGCCCCTTTGGAACCCCGATTTCTCTAAGGCTGAAGGCTATAGGCCACAGGCTGATAAAAATTAAGACTTAAGCCTAAAACC
>CAZIIE010000277.1:0-1673 GCA_964539375.1 uncultured Nitrospirota bacterium
GCCACATCAACACGGTCATTAATAAAGAGCCTTGCCCTGTATCTTGTGGTAAGCTCTCTCATCTTTTCTGCCATCTCAAGAAGCTGCCTGACTGGCAGGTCCTTTTCCCGTAACTGGACAGCCCTGATACCACCCTTTAAAGCCTGCTCAATTGCCTCTATGAGTTTTCCCCTGACAACCCTTCGGTCTGTTATGAGATATACCCTGAAATCTACCTTCATTAAACAATGGATTCAAGCCAGATAAATACTATGTTTTCCAGGAAAAAGGTAAAAATCGCAAGACCCCAGAACAGTTTCTCAAGGGTTCTGGGCTTTACCTTCAGAGCCCAGAGCAGGCCTGTTAACCCGATGAACCATCCAACTGAAACCCACTTGAGCCCCCAGGGAGAGACCCAGAGCACAAGCAGGGATATGAAAATACCAAGCCCCAGGAAAGGACCCCAGAGGCTCAATGGTTTGTTTTCCCTTTGAAGCCTTCTTGCCCTCAAAGCAGCTATGATATAGACCTGCCACCAGGCACCCATAAACATAAACATCACTCCGTAACGGTCAAATCTGGCAAGGGTCTCCACTCCAAAATTATACTTTCCCTTTTCAATCGCCCAGATTGTAAAAAGAAACAGGGCAGGAACAAGGGTGATAAAGAGGAAGCCAAAGAAGTCCAGCACATAGGAGCCGATAGGGGTCTCTTCCTTTCCCCTTTTTTCATCCCTTGCAGTTCTGAAAAACTCATAACCAAGCATAATTGGCACCACCAAATAGGCAATCTCCTGATACCTGTAAGCCTGCATCCTCGTACCTCCCAAATTAAAAATAAATTCTAATATCTAATCTCTAAATCCTAAAATTTTAGTATTTAGTGCTTAGGATTTAGGATTTAAAAATTATAGCATTCCCTCAATCGGGCTACTTGCTGTTGCATAGAGTTTTTTAGGGATTCTGCCTGCCCTGTAGGCAGCCCTTCCAGCAATCACAGCATGCTTCATAGCCTCAGCCATTAAAATAGGGTCTTTAGCACCTGCGATACCTGTGTTTATAAGCACAGCATCGCAACCAAGCTCCATTGCTATCGTAGCATCAGAGGCTGTGCCAACCCCTGCATCCACTACAACAGGCACATCCACTGTCTCAAGTATTATCTTTATGTTGTAAGGGTTCCTTATGCCAAGGCCTGAACCAATAGGGGCACCAAGGGGCATAACCGCAGCAGCCCCAGCATCAACAAGTCTTTTCGCTGTAATCGGGTCATCACTGGTGTAGGGAAAAACTATAAACCCTTCCTTTGCAAGTATCTCGGTGGCCTTAAGAAGACCACATACATCGGGGAAGAGGGTCTTTTCATCGCCAATCACCTCAAGCTTTATCATATCTGATACACCGGCTTCTCGGGCAAGACGGGCATAACGGAGGGCATCCTCAACGGTATAACAGCCAGCCGTGTTAGGAAGTATCTTGTACTTTTTCGGGTCAATGTAATCAAGGAGATTCGGGCTTTTTCTGTCAAAGATGTTTACCCTTCTCACAGCCACAGTGACCACATCTGTGCCCGAGGCCTCCACCGCCCTTGCGGTCTCTTCAAAGTCCTTATACTTGCCTGTACCCACCCATAGACGAGACTTAAACTCTATTCCCCTTATTATCAGCCTGTCTTCCATATCTACTCCTTTCAAA
>CAZIIE010000278.1:0-1671 GCA_964539375.1 uncultured Nitrospirota bacterium
CAGTTGCACTCGGGCTTGATTTTATCCCCATTGCAAAGGAACGTTATGACCTCATAATCCCCAGGGCCCATCTTGAAAAACCCATGATAAAGGCCCTTCTTGATATAATAAGAAACGACAGAGACTTTCATCAGGCCATCCTTCAGGCTGGTGGATACGATATATCTGATATTGGAAAGGTGGTTTACGAACAGTAGCTCCTATGAAAAAATCCCTTGTCTTTAGCCTTGAGCTTAACCTCCCTGAGCCCACAGAAGATGACAAAAGGGCTGATTTTGAACGCCTGAGAGATGCCTCAGGCCTTGAGGACCTTACCCCCTCTGTGGGTTCCTTGAGGGCACTTCCTTATGCAATCAGAAAAAATCACTTCAATGTAAGCCCTGTAATCGGCCTTTTTGATAAAGCTCCTGTGCTTCTTTCACCATCAGCTGAAAGGCCCCATGCAATTGCAATGGACATTGGCACAACCAACATAGTGCTCAGGCTTTATGATATGAAGACCAATGTAAAGAGGGCAGAGCACCAGTTCAGAAACCCTCAGGTCGCCTTTGGTGAAGACATCCTGAGCCGCATCCAGTACTGTATGCAGGGTGGACTTAAGGAACTTAGAGAAAGCCTTGTGGAGGGAATTAATGAGGCTATTACGAGAGTTTCATCAGAGGCATCCATTGATAGGGAAGATATATTTGCTGTTGTCTTTTCTGCCAACACCGTGATGACCCATCTGCTCATTGGCCTTGATGTCCGGAACATCCCTGTCTCACCCTACATACCTGTGGTCTCAAGGGCGTTGTTTTTCAGGGCTTCCGAGATTGGACTGCATATAAACCCTGAAGCCCTGGTCTATCTCTTTCCAAATGCTGGAAGCTATGTTGGCGGCGATATAATCTCTGGAGTGCTTGCAACAGGGCTTCATCATTCCGAGACCCCACAGGTGCTTATAGATGTGGGCACCAACGCAGAGATAGTGATTGGCACCCGAGACTGGATACTTGTTGGAGCAGGGGCTGCAGGGCCTGCCCTTGAAGGCGGAGTGCTTTCCTCTGGCACAGTGGCAAAGGATGGGGCAATATACCGCATTGAGATTGATGGGCAGGGAAGGGCTCAATACAGGACCATTAACAACGCAAGCCCCTGCGGTATCTGTGGCTCAGGGGTGATAGACCTTGTGGCAGAGCTATACAGAAAGGGGTTTATCGACCAGAGAGGCAAGTTTACAGAAGGGGCACCTTTAAGGATTGTTAACGGTGAGAAGACCTTTGTGGTGGCTGAAACTGATGGACAGGTGATAGGCATAAACGAAAGGGAGATAGAAAACTTTCTTCGTTCAAAGGCAGCCATGTTTACCTCCCTTTATGTTCTTACCCAGTCACTGGGCATTGGGTTCAGGGATATTGAGAGGTTCTATATTGCTGGTGCACTGGGCTCGGGGGTTAAACTCAAAAATGCCCAGTTACTTGGCATGCTTCCCCGGCTTTCGGAAGACCGATTTCAACCAGTTGGAAACTCATCCATTAAGGGTGCAGAGATGCTTTTACTGGATGCCTCTCTGATTAATGAGGTTGAGCATATACATTCAATTATTACCTACAGGGAGATGAACACCGACAACGAGTTTATGAGAGAGTTTCCCTCTGCCCGATTCATCCCCCACACTGACCCTGAAAGACT
>CAZIIE010000279.1:0-1664 GCA_964539375.1 uncultured Nitrospirota bacterium
ATTACGAGGGTAGCTGCACCATTGATGAGGAGCTTATGGAGCTTGCCGACATTAAACCCTATGAGTCTGTACTCATCAGCAACTACAACAATGGAGAGCGCTTTGAGACCTATGTGATTCCAGGTCCGAGAGGTTCTGGAACTATCTGTTTGAACGGAGCAACAGCTCATAAGGGTTCTGTTGGTGACAGGGTCTTTATCTTCTCCTGGCGTTATGTTCAGGATGAGGATGCACTAAAGTACAAACCAAAAATAATAATCCTCAACGAAGATAACAGGCCCAAAAACCTATGAAAGGAGGTTGGGGCAGTGAAATTCAGGGCTTACACACTACGGAATATTCATGAAATCCCCTATATTGACACCCTCTCTAAGGAGGAACTCTTTGCTATTGAAGTAACATCTCAGGTATTTCCTTTTAAAACAAACAACTATGTGGTTGAAAAGCTCATTGACTGGGAAAACGCACCTGAGGACCCTCTTTTTATTCTGAACTTTCCAAGAAAAGAGATGCTAAAACCCGAACATTTTAACCTCGTTGCATCAGCCTATCGGAGTGGAGATAAACAGAGGCTTCGCTCCATTGTTAAGGAGATAAGATATACCCTGAACCCCCATCCTGCTGGACAGCTTGAATACAATGTGCCTGTCTTCAGGGGAAAGAAACTGATGGGTATCCAGCATAAGTACAGGGAGACAGTGCTGTTTTTTGCAAAAAGGGCTCAGACCTGCCATGCCTACTGCACCTTCTGCTTCCGCTGGCCCCAGTTTATTGGTGAAAGCGAGTTAAGAATGGGCACCAACGACATTGATACACTCATTGAATATCTTTCAGAGCATCCCGAGGTAACCGACCTGCTATTCACCGGTGGCGACCCTATGGTTATGAGGGCTTCTGTTTTTTCTGATTATATTGAACGAATTATCAAAGCAGACCTCCACAATATAAGAAACATTAGGATAGGTTCAAGGGTACTTACCTACTGGCCTTACAGGTTTCTTACCGATGACGATGCTGACCTTATGCTCAAGTGCTTTGAAAGGATTGTTAAATCAGGTATGCACCTTGCCTTTATGGCACACTTTAACCACCCACGAGAGCTTGAAACCCCAGAGGTGGAAAGAGCCATTAAAAGGATTAAAGACACTGGGGCAGAGATAAGGACCCAGTCTCCTATTCTCCGTAACATTAACGACGACCCCGACCTCTGGTCAGAGATGTGGGAGCGACAGGTTCAACTGGGCTGCATACCCTATTATATGTTCATGGTAAGAGACACGGGGGCTCAACACTATTTTGGTGTTCCCATCGTTGAGGCTTACAATATCTTCAGAGATGCCTTCCGTCAGGTAAGTGGACTTGCACGCACTGTAAGGGGCCCTGTAATGTCAACCACACCTGGCAAAATCCATATCCTCGGTGTTTCTTATGTCAGGGGTGAACCCGTTATAAATCTTACCATGCTTCAGGGACGAGACCCTGAATGGGTAATGAGACCCTTTTATGCTGAGTATGATGAAAAGGCCTACTGGCTTGATGACCTGGTGCCTGCCTTTGGCAAGGAAAACTTCTTCTTTGAAGACTCATTCGGAGAGCTTGAATATTCCCTTTTTGAGGACCTGAATTAACCGGTTTACCCTTATTGTTTCTTCAGTATTCAGCCT
>CAZIIE010000280.1:0-1658 GCA_964539375.1 uncultured Nitrospirota bacterium
CTTATAAAGATCTCTTATAGAAAAGACCACCCTGGTGGGTCTTCCGTGGGGGCAGTGTTCCGGGTCTTCAGTCTCATCAAGCTCCTTTAAGAGGCTCAGAAGTTCCTCCCTTGAAAGCCTTGCCCTGCCTCTTACCGAGCTATGGCAGGCCATGGTTTTTATCAGGCGGTCTTTCAGCTCATCAAGACTGGTTTTTTTCCTTTCCTCCATTATGAGCCTTGCCATTTCCGAAAGAAGCGCCTTCAGGTCTGCATCAAAGGCAAAATCAGGCACAGCCCTCACTAAAAGGGTATTTTCTCCAAACTCCTCAAGGTCAATCAAATCTGAAAAGAGCTCTTTGTGTTCGGTGATGGTGTTAAACTCCATCGGTGCAAGTCTCACCTGACGGGGAAATAAAAACTGAGCCCTAAATTCTCTGTATCCCCTTTTTAACTTTTCGTACCTTATCCGTTCATGGGCAGCATGCTGGTCAACCACTATAAGGGATGAGCCATCAGAGTAAGCAAAAAAGGCATCTCCGATGTAAATGGGCCCCCTGATGTCAGGGGCTTTGATACTTATCAGTTCTGGCTCTGCTGAAGTGTATCGGGCAGGCTCTTCTGACAGCAGGTTATTTTCTCTCTGAAAGGTATTGTCAGGGCTGGTTATGGTGCCTTTTGGTTTAATCTTTTTTCGTTCACCCTGTAACAGGGTGTTTCTTATGGAGTTTACAACCCTGCTGTATATCAGGGCTTTGTTTTTGAATCTAACCTCGGTTTTCTGGGGGTGGACATTGAAGTCCACATCCTCAGGTGGAAGGCTGAGGTACAGGAAATAGATGGGATGGCGGTCCTTTGGTAGGAGGTTTTCATAGGCAGAGTAAACAGCATGTCTTAAATAGCCGTCCTTTACAGGGCGGTTATTTATGAATAGGTACTGGTGGCTTCGGCTGTTTCTGTAATGGCCCTCCTTTGAAAAAAACCCAACCAGCGGTGCTGAATGAAGCTCCATTAGCTCATCAAGCAGTTCTATGCCATAAATCTGGGAGATCCTCTCTCTGTAGCCTGTTGAACGGGGAAGGTCAAGCACCAGTCGGTTGTCAATGCTAAGTTTGAAGGAAACATGGGGGTGACAGAGGGAGGCTACAGTTACGGTTTCAATTATATGGGAGTTTTCGGTCCTGTCACTTTTAAGAAACTTCATCCTTGCTGGTGTGTTGTAAAAGAGGTCTCTGACCTCAACGGTTGTGCCTCTGTGGGTTATCTGATTTTCAGATACAATCTTGCCCTCTTTAATCTGGATAGAAAGCCCTGTAGGGTTGTCTTTGGTAGCTGAGGTTATCTTAAGTAGCGATACAGAGGCGATTGAGGAGAGGGCTTCACCCCTGAAGCCCAGGGTGGTTATCCTGAAGATATCTTCCTTACTGGAGAGCTTGCTTGTTGCATGGGGCAGAAAGCACACCCTGAGGTCATCAGGCTCCATGCCCTTTCCGTTGTCTGATACCCTGATAAGCCTTTTACCTGCCCCCTTTGTTTCAATGATGATCTCATCAGCCCCAGCATCAATGGAGTTTTCCACAAGCTCCTTTACAACCGAGGCAGGCCTCTCTACAACCTCGCCTGCGGCTATTAGTTCCTGGAGTTGTTTTGGTAGAATCCGTATCCTGGGCATGTAGATAG
>CAZIIE010000281.1:0-1629 GCA_964539375.1 uncultured Nitrospirota bacterium
GGAGTAATAGAAGACCTTCCACCCTGACGCTGCCTCATAAAGGTGGAGACCTCCTTAATTCTAAAGCCCTTTTTGTGGGCAAGGACAATGGATTCAGGCTCGGGGTAATCATCTGGATAATACTCTGCAAAAAATTCAATCACCTTTCTGTTAACCGCCCTGAAGCCCGATGTGGTATCAGTGAGTCTTTTTCCAACAAGTAACGATATGGTTTTAGCAAGCACATTAAGCCCTACAGCTTTTGCCAAACCCTTTTTAAAACCGGTATCCTCAAGAAACCGTGAGCCCACTACCATATCTGCTTCGTTATTCAGGAGGGGCTCAATCAACTTTTTTATCTGGTCTGCCCTGTGCTGGCCATCACCATCAAACTGCACCGCAACATCATAGCCCATCTTTCGTGCAAAGATATAACCTGTTTGAACTGCAGTACCTATGCCGCTGTTAAAGGGAAGTGAGATAACCTTCTCTCCCAGGTTTTCGGCAAGCTCCTCTGTCCTGTCGGTTGAGCCATCGTTAATAATCACCCTTTCAAAGGCAGGGGTCTTTTCCCTCAGGTCCTTTATGACCCCTTCAATTGCTTCCTCTTCGTTATAGGCTGGAATGATTATCAAAACTCGCATAGAAAATTCTCTAATCAATAAAGGCTATCTCCGAAAGTGGAAGATGGTATTTTTTAAGCAATTTTCTAAATTCATTATAAGATATAGTCCTCTTTTTTTTAAATTCTCTCCTCTTCTTAAAAGTTCTTCTTAAAGAAAAAAGCGCCGAGCATTGAGCTTTCAAAAGCAAAAAAACCAGTTTAAAGGGTGATTGTCTTCGTATAAACTGACTGCCTGCCCCCCTGCCCTTTAGTATCCCCAAAGCGTGAAAAAGATAGCGTATAAAGGTGTAATATATTGATGCTACAGCCATATCCATTGGGAAATAGGTAAGCACAATCCACACTCTGTTTCGCTCAACCAGATAAGCCTTTAAAGGTGAGTAAGCACTGGTAGAAGCTGAATATCTATGATAAACAACTGCCTCAGGCACATAAACACATCTCCACCCTGCAAGCCTTCCCCTAAGCCCTATGTCCACATCGTCCATGTAAAGGAAAAACTCCTCATCAAACCATCCAATCTCATCAAGCATCTCCTTCTTATAAAGCCCTGCACAGCCGCTTGGGAAGAAGACCTCTCGCTCACCATTAAACTGTCCCCTGTCTTCCTGCAGCCTTCCCCTGCCACGGGCAATACCGTCAGGATACATTATGAGGCCTGTGTTGTCAATAAGACGGGGATTGTCATAATTAAGAATTTTTGAAGCACACATACCAATTCTTTCATCCTCTTTTGCAGCCTTTACGAGGTGAAAAAGCCAGTCTTTGTCTGCCTTTGTGTCGTTATTTAAAAAAACAATGAACTTACCCTTTGAAATGGCGAGTCCTCGGTTGTTTCCTCCACCGTAGCCAAGGTTTTTTTCACACTCTACTACTTTTACTTCAGGGTAGTTTTCTTTAAGGAATGTTACAGAGCCGTCTTGCGAGGCATTGTCAACAACTATAACCTCAAAATCCCTGTAGCTTTGTCCTCTAAGAGAATCCAGACACTCCTTGAGCAGGTGTTTTCCATTGTAATTTACGAT
>CAZIIE010000282.1:0-1627 GCA_964539375.1 uncultured Nitrospirota bacterium
ATCTGATAGGGCTTGACCACAGGGGGAAAACGGTGGTCTCCTGGTCACTAAACCCTGATAGGGTAATAATGAAGGAGGAGCTTTACACCGCATCCCTGGACGAAAGGCTTGATGCCCTGTTCAGGGTTCAGCAGGCAGGCTATCTTATCGGATTACACTTTGACCCCATGATACATTATCAGGGCTGGCAAGAGGACTACCCCAGGCTGGTTGACCAGATATTCAGCCTTTTAAGACCCGAGCAGATAGCCTGGATATCAATCGGCTCTCTGAGGTTCAACCCTGAGATGAAAAGGCTTATTGAGAAAAACCACCCCCAAACCCGTATAACCCTCTCGGAGATGACAACTGGCGATGACAACAAGACCCGCTATGTAAAACCCCTCCGTGTTCAGATGTACAGGCTGCTTTACGGACGGCTTAAGAGATATCTAAAAGATGAGCCCGTGCCTGTTTATTTATGCATGGAGAGGTGGGATATGTGGCAGAGGCTCTTTGGCTTCAGCCCTGAAAGCCCCGAGGAGCTTGATTTTCTTTTTGCAGAAAATCTCTACAAACGATTCGGTATAGGTGCCAGGGCACCTGAAAAAATGCTATACCTAAGGACTGCAAGCAGGAATGAAAAAAAACAAACTACTTCTACCCCTTGAGCCTGATGAGCCCTACGAGATGGCCTGGCTCTGGATAGGCACCTGGAGCATGGGCGGTGAGGGCTTTGGTCCCCATGATGAAAGACAGTCCCTTGAGGTGCTGAAAGAGGCCCTGAAAGAGGGCATCAGACACTTTGACACAGCAGGCTTTTATGCCCATGGCCGCTCAGAGGAGTTACTGCAAAAGGCTTTGAAGGGTAGAAGAAGGTCCTCCTTTATCTCTACCAAGGGCGGTCTTAAGTGGCAGGGCAGACAGGTGGTGCATGACGGCTCACCCGAGGGCTTGAGGCGGGCCCTGACCGAAAGCCTCAAACGGTTAAAGACCGACTACATAGACCTCTTTCAGCTTCACTGGCCTGACCCGAAGGTGCCGGTGCTGGAAAGCATTGATGCCCTTAAGGGGTTTCAGGCCGAGGGGCTTATCAGATACTGGGGTGTGGGAAACCTTACAGAAGATGAGGTGAGGCAGTATCTTTCCTCCTACAAGGACATCCCCCATCAGGTGCATTTCAATCCCCTCCATCGCTCTGACAGGGTGCTTGAGGCAGGAAGCCAGTTCTGTATAAACTGCATCATCTCACCTCTTGAACAGGGGCTTCTTTCCTCTTCAAAAAGCTCAATGGGCAGGGCTGCCCTGAGCAAAAGGGACATAAGAAGGCGTAACCCCTATTTTATGGACCCAGCGGTGGTTAAAAGATGTGCTGAACTGAGGGAGCTATCCTCAAAGACTGGCCTTCCCCTTTCGGTTTCAGTGCTTCTCTGGATAGCCTCAAAGGAGCATGTTCACGCAATAGTGCCAGGGCCAAGGAGGACCGAACAGCTTAAGGAGATAGTGCTTTTTAAGGATGGGGTGAAAAAAGAAGGCCTCCTTGCTGATGAAAGCATGGAAACCATCCTGAATGAAAGGGCAGTCAGAGAGATACTTCCTGAAGGGCTCTGGGAGGCACTGGAGAGCCTGCCTACTGGCTGATACGCAC
>CAZIIE010000283.1:0-1622 GCA_964539375.1 uncultured Nitrospirota bacterium
AACAGTTCGGAGAGGAGCCACCAGAGGCAGGAGCCATAGCCCTTATGACCGATACTGACCAGACTGGGGAGACCGCAGTAGCCTATTACGATGATATTGTGCTGAGCCGATGAAAAGGTTTGTTGCAGACTGTATGCTTGGCAGGCTTGCAAGGTGGATGAGGTATCTGGGATACGATGTCCTTTATTTTAGGGATATAGAAGACAGAGAGCTTGTCAGGATTGCAAGGGCAGAAAACAGGGTGCTCCTTACACGCGACAGGGGTATCACCAGGCGTTTCAGCCTTGAACACTATCTGGTTAAACATGAAGACATTGACTCCCAGATAAGGGAGATACTGGAGGTCTTTCCTCCTGAAGAGAGTCAGAGGAGTAGATGTCTTCTCTGCAATGAAGTTCTTCTGGAGGTCTCAAACAGAGAGGACTTGATGGGAAGGGTTCCCGAGTACATACTTAACCATCACAGGCAGTTTCAGCAATGTCCCAGCTGCGGCAGGGTATACTGGGAGGGAACCCATTATAAAAGGATGGAGGAACGACTATCTCAGATATGCAGCTAAGAAAGAAGGCCCTGCTTTCCCTGGGTCTTGTTATTATTGTGCTGATAACAGGCACCACGGGGTATACCCTTATTGAGGGCTGGTCTCTCTTTGACTCCTTTTACATGACCGTTATCACCCTTTCAACCATTGGCTATCAGGAGCTGAGACCACTGTCTCACAACGGCAGGCTATTCACCATATTCCTCGTTTTTTTTGGGGTAGGTGTGGTTGCCTATGTGGTCAACAATGGCATCAAGATAATCTTTGAAGGAGAGATACAAAAAAGCCTCGGGAGGTTTAAATTGGAAAAGAGACTTTTAAAGATGAAAAACCACTACATTGTATGTGGTTATGGAAGAATGGGACAGATAATATGCAAGGAACTGAAGGCCCATGGCATGCCCTATGTGGTGATAGAAAAAGAGCCCGTAGAGATAGATGCAGACGAAAAGGGTATCTTTATCTTTGGTGATGCCACCAAGGATGACATCCTAAAAAAGGCTGGTATAGATAGGGCAAAGGGATTAATTTCGGTGCTTTCAACGGATGCTCAAAATCTCTTTGTAGTGCTTAGTGCAAGGGAACTAAATTCTGACCTCCTGATAGTTGCAAGGGCAGGAGAGGAGGGTTCAGAGCAGAAACTACTAAGGGCAGGTGCTGACAGGGTCGTCTCACCCTACCATATCGGTGGCTTAAGGATAGCCCATACTGTGCTAAAGCCTGCTGTGGTAGACTTTCTTGAGTTTGCAACCAAAAGCGGGAATATAGAGTTACAGATGGAGGAAATAGATGTTGATGATGGCTCTGAACTCTGCGATAAGACCATCCATGAAAGCGGAGTTGGAAGAAACCTTGGTGTTATTATCGTGGCAATAAAGAGAAAGGAGGGCGAGATGAAGTTTAATCCCGTGCACAACACCAAGATACATGCTGGCGATACCCTGATAGCCATAGGTGAGGTTCAAAAATTAAAGGAGCTTGAAAAAATGGCAGCCAGCCCGAAGGTTTCAACCTGAATGGGAACTTCTCAGGCATTCCTTGAGAAAATGATTTTCATTATCATAAAATAAAGAATGGTCTT
>CAZIIE010000284.1:0-1598 GCA_964539375.1 uncultured Nitrospirota bacterium
ACACCCGAGCTTTCCATTCAGATACAGAAGGCCCTTGGAGCAGACATCATCATGTGTTTTGATGAATGTACCCCCTATCCTGCAACCTATGAGTATGCTGAAAGCTCCCTCAGGCTTACCACTTCCTGGGCAAAGAGGTGTAAGCAGGCACTGGGAGAGAACGAAAACAATCAGGCCCTTTTTGGCATCATTCAGGGTAGCATCTATAGAGACCTCAGAAAAAGGAGCCTTGAGGATTTGCTTGAGATTGGTTTTGATGGCTATGCAGTGGGTGGGCTCAGTGTGGGAGAGCCAAAACAGGAGATGTATGAGATAATCCACTACATTGCACCCCTGATGCCTGCTGACCGACCCCGTTATCTGATGGGGATTGGCGACCTTCTGGATGTGCTTGAGGCGGTGGAGGCAGGCTTTGATATATTTGACTGTGTTATGCCAACAAGGAATGCAAGAAATGGCACTCTCTTTACCACTGAGGGCAGAATCAGTATAAAGAGAGCTGAGTTCAAGGATGACCCCGAACCGATTGACCCTGCCTGTGACTGTTACACCTGCAGGCACTACTCAAGGGGTTATCTAAGACACCTCTATCTGGCAAGGGAGATACTCTCCATGCGTTTAAACACCATACACAACATACACTTTTATCTTGAGTTTTTCAGAAAGATGAGAAGGGCCATCATGGAGGGAAGTTTTCAGTCCTTTAAGAATCAGTGGAAAGAGATCCTTAAGAAGAACTTCCACGACAGTTGAGGTTGTATTTTTTAATCTTTGACCTCACTGTATTACGGTTAAGGCCAAGCATCTTTGAAGCCTTTAACTGGTTGCCTTCGGTTTCCTCAATGGCGAGCTTTAAAAGAGCCTTTTCAACCTCAGAGACAACAATTTCATAGAGGGGAACATTGCCCACCCGATTTATATGGCTGAGATAGCCCTGAAGTTTCCTCCTCAGGAAGTCTTCCAGACTGCAGGAATAAAGCTCCCTGTCAAGACACATAAGCCTTTTTACACTTTTTGCCCTCTTAATCACCTCTTCAAGCTCTTCAGGCTTGATGGGTCTGTAAACATACATAAAGGCATTGTTGATTAAAGCCTCTATAGCGGTCTTTCTGTCCTTTTCATCAACCACCACTATGTTGAGCATTCCCTGGTTCAGACTGTTGAGGTTTTCCAGGCATTCAAGACAGTTTCCATCAGGGAGACTGCAGTCAATTATAGTTATCTGCATATCTCTGGATGCCTTGACAGCGGTGCGGATGTCCTTCTTAATGAGCAGTTTAAGGCTTAGCCTCTCAGAAACTGTCTGAACCTTCTCAATGGTTTCTCTGTCTGAACTTACAAGTAAAAGCTCCTCTTTTTCTTCCATTCAAAAGCCCCCAGGGGTTTTAAAGACAGGAACCTGTAACTGCCCGCCTTTGAATTATAAAACAATATAAGTTAAAATATATATAAACTTTTAAACAAAAGGAGGTTTATGTTATGCCCATCTATGAGTATACATGTCTAAGCTGTGGTAAAAGCTTCTCACTTCTTCAGAAGGTCGGAAGCACAGAAAAGGATACCACATGTCCCCACTGTGGTTCAAGGGAGGTTAAGAA
>CAZIIE010000285.1:0-1562 GCA_964539375.1 uncultured Nitrospirota bacterium
CACCTGTAAAAGCTGTCATGGTAAGAAACTTGAAGGTACAGAGCTTTCCGAAACTCATAACGAAAGGGTGCTTTTTGACAAAAAGGGTAACAGGATAAAACTTTTAAAAGGAACACAGGTGAGCTGCTCAATATGTCATGAAAATCCTGCTACTGGAGCTATAAGCACGCCTCCATCAGTACCAACACAACCACCAACCCAACCAACACAACCAACCCAACCAACCCAGCCAACACAGCCTGATGGTGCAGCCCTTTATACACAGAACTGTTCGGGTTGCCACGGACCTCTTGCAAGTTCAAGTAAACGAGGTGCCACTGCTTCACAGATAAGAAATGCCATTAACAATAACTTTGGTGGTATGGGTAGATTTAAAAACCTGACCACCACTGAGATAAAGGCCATAGCCTCCGTCCTATAAACCCCCCAGCCCTCCTTCCCTGGGAGAGACGCTGTCTCTCCCAGGCCCTTTTTAATTTGACTTTTTCATCCAGTATTATTATAATTTTTTATTCAACAGATGAGGTTCAGAGAAGACAAAAGCACATTATATGAACCGAGATGTCCCTTTTGCAGGGAATTCTTTTCAAGACCCGATGAGATAGAGACAGAGCTTGGCTTTTTTTCAGGAGGGGTGTGTAACTGTGGCGCTGTTTATGCCTTTGACCCAACAGGCAGAAACCTTGGGGAGACCTTTATGGATGCACTTTCTTATGCTTGCGGTGGCGACTATGAAAGGGCATTGAGCCTTGAGTCAGGTGTGGATTATGACGAAGTCCTTGTTCAGTATAATTACAGGACCCACAGTCTGTCTCCCAGGGCTGTTGGTGGACCTTTTGTAAGGGGAGGGGCAAAGGGAGTGCTCTATTTTATAAGACTTAAAAATATTAAGGGCTCTGATTGAAAAATAAGTTTTTTTAATTTGACGCTGATAGATAAACTATTTTATTGTTTATAGCTTGTTCTTTATTGTTCCCGTTGATTGCTGGGGAGGAAAAAGAGAGAGCAGATTCAGTATTATAGATGGCTTTTGCTTAAGGGAGTTTTCCCATAAAAAACAACATAAGGAGGTTTAGGATGGCAACATTGGAATTCCAGGGAAAACAGATCGAGGTTGACGAAGAGGGATATCTTCAGAATCTTGATGACTGGACCCCAGAACTTGCTGCTTACATGGCACAGCAGGATGGTCTTGAGCTCACTCAGGAGCACTGGGACATTATCAACTTCCTCAGAGACTACTACAACAAGTATCAGATTGCCCCTATGATTAAGATACTGGTTAAGGAAATCAAGAAGTCAATGGGCCCAGAGAAGGGTAACACCAAGTACCTCTACCAGCTCTTTCCAGATGGCCCTGCAAAGCAGGCCTGTAGATATGCCGGGCTTCCAAAACCAACAGGTTGCGTATAATTGATTTTTAGAGGGCATCCCTGATGAAGGGGATGCCCTTTCTTTATCAGGACCGATAACAGAGATGGGGATAAGGGAACAACTTAGACAACATAGGGAAAAGATACTGAAGAGGTGGTTTGAAAGTATTCTTGAGACCTATCCAGCAG
>CAZIIE010000286.1:0-1560 GCA_964539375.1 uncultured Nitrospirota bacterium
GATGCCATAAGGTGCTGCAAGCTTGCACTGGACAGAGGCACAGGTGGTCCCCTTCTTTCCATATCAGCCTACACAATGAAGCACCCGCCCGAGCAGTATCCTGACACAGTTGCCCGTGAAATGGTAGAGGAGTTCATACAGGGCAAAAGAGAGAGGTAACCATGAAGGCGGTTATACTGGCCGCTGGTCAGGGCCGAAGAATTGGCGCTCCTGAAAGGGGAAGGCCAAAACCCCTGATGCGTCTTCTTGGCCTTCCCCTTATCGTTAGGACCCTTCTTACACTGAAAGAGGCTGGCATAAGGGATGTGGTCATAGTGGTTGGTTATCTTGGTGAGATGATCAAGGAGTATGTTGGAGACGGAAAAAGGTTTGGCATGAAGATAACCTATGTGGAAAATCCCAGGTGGGACAGAGGCAATGCCCTTTCTATGCTTGCTGCTGAAAAGGTCGTGGAAGATAGGTTTTTGCTTCTTATGTCTGACCATGTGCTTTCTCCTGCTATTGTCAGAAAGGTAAAAAATGCAAGGCTTTCACCTGGACAGGCAGCAGTTGCAGTTGATAAAAACCCTGCTGATTACATTGATATGGATGATGCAACCAAGGTCAATTTAGACAATGAAAAGATTACAGCCGTAGGAAAGAATCTGCAAGAGTTTAACGGGGTTGACTGTGGTGTGTTTTTGCTGACTAAAGAGGTTCTTGAATTTGCCTCAGAGGTGGTAAAAAGAGGTAGGGACAGTATTAACGGGGTGATGGATGAGCTTTCAAAGACAGGAAGACTTAAGGCAATAGACATTGGCAATGAATACTGGATAGATGTGGATGACCAGGTCAGCCTTAAAAGGGCTGAAAGACTCCTTCTTGATAATCTCATAAAACCCACCGATGGCTTAATATCAAGGGTTTTAAACAGGCCAATCTCAAAAAGGCTCACCCGATGGCTTGTAAATACCAATCTTACACCTAACGCCCTGTCAATTATCAGCTTTGTTTTTTGTTTGATTTCTGCCCTTTTGTTTGCCCTGGGTAGCTATATCTCTTTTTTCTTTGGAGGACTGCTTGCTCAATTTACCTCTGTGCTTGATGGGTGTGATGGTGAGGTGGCAAGGCTGAAACACCAGACATCCCGTTATGGAGCCTGGCTTGATGCTGTTTTAGACCGCTACGGTGATGCAGCCATAGTGCTCGGTATAATCTATGGGCTCTGGACATACACAGGTAATCCAAAGGTGTGGCTTGTAGGTTATATTGCACTGGTTGGAAGCCTTGTAAGTAGCTACACAGCAACCAAATACGACGAGCTGATCAGGAAGAAACGGCTTTCTACATGGCGATTTGGCAGGGATACGAGGCTTTTTCTTGTGATGCTCTTTTCAATCCTTAATGAACTGTACCTCTTTTTGCTCTTTATAGGGGTGGTCTCAAACCTGGTCTCCATCAGAAGGTTATACATTATGAGAAAAGCTGTGGTGTGAGGGGTGAAACAGGCGATAGGCTATAGGCGATAGGAGTTTGAGTGTTTAGTGTTGAGTGTTGAGTTTTAGGGGTTGGGAAATCAGA